>NZ_PFNG01000020.1:0-13962 GCF_002791875.1 Candidatus Aquicultor secundus
CGCCCATATATGGCGGATTAGCGACAACTACATGGTATTTCGGGCTGAGATAGTCCGCCTGTTTCAATACTTGCAGCACCTTGTCATTCGTCTTCGATAAGAACAGATTGCCGGCCACTTTCTTCACATCCAGCATCTGTATGGTATCCGCCGCATCGGTCACAGTAGGGCGAATAAGCGAGCCAAAATTATCCGCTTCTTCAAACTGGCGAAGAGTCGTGTATAGATTGGTTGTAAAGAGATCATGGCCGACCTCATCCATATAGGCCTTAAGCTCATCTGCTTCAAAATGGATGTTATCCAACACACAGATATTTGGCTGAATTCCCTTTCGGAAAAACTGGCGGTTTTTACTCCGAGCTTTCATGGTGAGTGCAAATGCAGCCAGCACCCCGGCACGCTCGTCTATCTCAATACCGTAAAGATTGTTGGTAAGAATCTTTTCTGGAATCTCGGAAGGCTCGTAGCCTTCCTCTTCGTAGATGGCATGGAGCAGGTCGAAGGCATAGACCAGCATATGCCCGCTACCGCAAGCCGGGTCGCAGATTTTGATTTCCTCCGGTGAAGTAACCTTTAAGAAGTCGGTTTCCGGCTGCTCTGGCTTGATATAGTAGTCCATCTGCTCTATCAAGCGAGAGCCCGGGCGATTGAGCATCCACAATCTACCAAGAGAGTTTTCCACCAGGTAGCGCACAATCCAATGCGGTGTGAACAGCTGTGTGGCGGCAGGAATATTTTCCGGTGTGATCTTCTTGTTCTTCTTTAAGCCCTCAAAGACCTCGTCTTTCTTTTCGGAGATATAAAACTGGTAGAGCCAGCCGATAACTTCAACATCTTCACACGCATCCGGGGTCATAGCCTCGCGGGTGTAGGTTAAAATTGATGTACCCGAAAGAAGGTCATCGGGCATTAATAGCTCGGTATAATCATCTATCTTCTCAAATAGAAACTTCATCGTTGTGTGGTAATAATTACAAGCGGCAACAATAAGCAAGCGGTATGCTTCTTGCTGAGGGTCACGGCTAGGGGTCATGCCGTTAAGTAACGCGAACACTTGTTGTCTGATTTTATCCGGCACTATCTCTTCATCAATGTGCCCCATCTTAGCCTCAGCAAGTATCTCTGGCTGGAACTGCCCTTCAGCCGGTGATACAATACCGATGCGGGTGTAGCGATTTACATCCATAAAGCGCAACGCGCAAAACCGGTTAAACCAGGTGTAAGCAACCTTTTCAACAACCTGTTCGTTTGATGTTTTGCGAAGCTGCTCCTCTAAATCACGGACAGCACGCGAACACTCGCGCCTAGCTGTGCTTTCAGAAGCAAGAACAAATTCCATTTTAACCGTCACCTGATCGATTAGGTAACGCCTGGCATATTGAGCAAATTTTTTTAGTTTAGCTGTCTCCATACGTTAATCCAGTTCATCCTATACACGATTCTAAACACGGCTATACACTTTTATGCGCCTTTTATGCGTCAGGCGCATAAATACGCGGCGGGCGCATAAATTAACGTTTACGCTTGTAAATAGCACTCTTTCGCTCACCTATTAGTCTGATATGATCGCGCTTTTTAAGTTTACTAAGAAGTTTATACGCCTGGTTATGGGTTATTCGGCATAACTCCATAACTTCTGCCCGTTTAATAGACCCGTGTTTATCAATATAGTTCAAGACCATCTGTTCCTGCTGAATCGGATCGAAACCCGCTTGCCTGACATAGGCTGCCTTTTGGCCAGCTTTGCTATACATCTTGGCGCTCAGCGTATACGTTCGCCCTCGCCCGGTTCCATGCGCCTCAACCAACCCCGCCTCCATTAAACCTTCGAGCGCCGAGCGTGTTTCTTGCTCGGATTTCTGAGTAGAAGGCACAAGATCGGTTGTTGTCAGCCGTCGCTCCTCGCGAAGTCGAGACATGATAATAAGACTATCGAGCGGCATGGCCCTTTGGGTGCGCGCTTCCTGGTTAAGAACCAGCTTGAGAAACTCCATATCCGCTTCGGTATTGCTTACCCGCAGAACAACAGAGGTAGAATCGGAACGCCCATAATCTGGCGCAGGACGTCCGTAACGGAGCAATCCTTCAAATATCCGGTCAATACCTCGCCCCGTGCGCTCGGATAATCCTATTCTCTTGGTAATGTCGGCCAGCAGAGGATTACGCGGTCGCGGCTCGGTAACGAGCAAATTATCTATCGTTACACCTTCTACAAAACCGCCCGGATTAGAGATAGTCATCCCATCGTTTTCTATGCGAACATGAATAGCGCCAAGGCGGGAGTAGTCGCGATGCACTAGAGCATTTACGAATGCTTCGCGAAACGCGCGGCGATCAAAGTTAGGAACCGGAACTCTGAATAGACCGACTTCAAGCTCTTGCTCAACTACGCGAGCCTTAAAAAGTTGTTCGATTTCTTCAAACGTCTGCAACAACGGTTTACGGAAGAATTCGTTTACGCGAACATCCGTACCTTCTAAGACCTGAAACGCAACTTCATGAGACGGAACGCTTAACCGAAGCATTTCCTCACGTCCAAGAAATAGAAGGCCGGCTAACGTTGGGTGGCGTATGCCTTCAACCTGTGTTGTTAATCCCAGCGCACCATCCAGCTCTTCATCTGATAATGCCAGCAATGTTGCGTCCCCGCCGTAACGACGGATTGCTTGCCGCATGCGCTCGCGCTCAAGCGGGTTGAGCTCCTCGGCGTTTATTGATGTAAGCACTATTGCGGAGGGATCGGCAAGACCAAGTGTAGATTGCCGTTGCATAAACTCATGAGGATAAAATGGAATCGCCTCAGGTTTTCCGTTAGCCATCAGTCTTCTTCGCTGCAGCAAACCCTCGGAGGTCGATACAATTGCCTTTGATTTAGGAACGTGTATAGATGCCACTAATCCATTGTCCGAACTAATATTTTCGGCGGTGACCGCAAGCGATGGGTTGGTTTTGTTGGCAACCAAAGCTGTTAAGCCTACCGCATCTTGATGCTCCGGATGTAAGCCTGTTATTGTTCCATCATCTTCAACGCCCAGCAAAAGATAGCCGCCCTCAGTATTGGCGAGTGCGACAACGGCAACGATAAGCTCGCGATCGGATAATCGCTTCGTGTCGCTCTTAAATTCCATTGTAAGCGATTCGCCTTGCGCTATCAGTTGCTTTAACGATTCTTTATCCATATTTGTCAACAACCCCTAAATCTGTATCCGCTTACCGGCTTTGATCTCTTTTAACAGTGCGTCTCGCAGAGATTTCAGGTAGTCATCCACATCTGATTCATCCGCCAGCCATGCTTTGCCGAACGGAACCTTAATGGATTTATAGGCGATGTATTCAATAGGAGGTTTAGCATTTCCCGGTTGCTGAGCATCTGCTGCATATTTGCCGAGCTGTTCCAATAGTCTCGGGTACTCATCTTCCTCAAACGATCGAACCGTATCTCGAATAACCGCGATGAGCGTATTTTGTTCAATTCTGTCTGAAGCATCTTTAAAAGGCTCAGTAAGCTGGATTTGTTGATCAGGTGACAGCGACGCAAACTCATCCATAGTCTCTAATTTGGTTTTCAAATCGGTCAGAGATAGTTTAGCTACAGCTACTTCAGCGCTAAGCTGGCTGCTCGTTCTAGCCTGTAGCGCATCCACCAGCGCCTTTAGCTGCTGCATTTGGTTGCCCTTAAAGCAGAGTGGATCAGAAAGAATAGCTTGAATCTGCACCGCTTCAGCTCCTCCGACATAGGAGAGGTTCGGTTTCTGTTCCTCAATGCATATTCGCGCTGATTCGTAGATGCCTTTTTGGGGGCCGCTCATAAATGCGCGAATCGGATTGATGGTCTGCTCCTTCATGTTCAGCAAGTCGTCTTCTTGCTTCATGAGGTCATCCAGATACCAGGTGTATGACTTTCCGATACATTCTTTTATTCGGTCAATAACAGGATTTAGGGCGGTTAAAAATGGATATCGGCCTGCCTGGGCGGTTAATAGATCTAGCTCGTGCAGCAGTTCTTGGAATGACGCCCCCGTCTCTTTGCCCAGTGCTTTCGCTTCGCTTTCCTGGGATGGACCGTCAAAGAAATCGGCATAGAATTCCTTAAGTCGGCGAACCTGTGATGCAGAAAATTCTGTTTGCGGTGTTAAAATAACATTGCCGGAACCGGCTGTATTGCGCAAAGCGCGCTCCAGGTCGGCACCTTCAAGAATATTACTATCAACACTCACCTCGATTTTGCCCCTGGCGCAGAGTTTTGCAAGTATGCAAAGTATTGCCGCATAATACCAGCCGTAAGGCTTACGTTCAAATCTTTCAACCAGAGTTTTTAGCGTTGTTTTTAAACCGTTCCTATAGTTGCCTTGAATAAATCCCGACATATCTTGTTCGGCCTCAGAAAGCGTTGCTGTATCGGTCCCGAATAAGCCTTCTTCGGAATGTTTTAGGCATGTAGCGATATCATTCTCGGTGTAGGTAATACCTCGTAGCATTTTCAGATTTGGATACGTCCGCTGAATCAGCTCGTGAAACCCTTGGATGATTCTTGTCTGCGCGTCTTGGCTGCCGATCTCAACCTCGCTACCTGCTATAAACAGTTTCGCTTGCCCGATAAGACTTTGGGTGCGTTGCTGAATTTCGGCGCGCCGTTCGTCGTTTAGCGCGCTTTTGTTGTGCAAAATCATTTTCACGGTATCTTGCTGGGTTATTGACGTATGCTGACGCGTATATTTAGCTGTCTTTTTGTACATTTGGATGTCGCTTACAAGCCGGGCATCGAGCGGCATGACAATCATTAGTTCGTCGCGTCCCATGTTTTGCATACGAAGCATTTCCTCATTACCGGCATGCTCATAAAATGGGCTAATGATATGTATTGTCAGCTCACGTTCACGCCCGTGAATCCGATCGTCGAGCTTTCGCGAATACGGATAGTCTTGACCGTTATCGATAAAACGAATTTTGTTGCTTTTTATGATATAATCAAAAACTATGCTTTCCAGTTCATCCGTAACATCGGATGTTTCTATATCCGTAGATTTGATTTCCTCCTCGACATCCTTTTCCTCATCAGTCAAATATTCATATTGGTCTACATTGCGTTGTATATAGGTTTGCTGTTCCAAAAGGTTAAGCGCTTCCTCAACCTGTTTGCGTAACTCCGGCATGTCCTGGTTAAACTTGTCCAGCATCAACACACACAGATTGCGAACAGTGGCTTTAAATTCTCTAACATATTTAACAAGAAACAATGCTTTTAGAAGGCGAACAGCAAACTTATTATCGAGCTGCTGCTCTGCCTTCAGTATGGAACTCTGAATGTTTGCTTTCAGCGCGGTGCGAATACCTTCAAACATCAGATCAAATGGGGCGAGCTGGCCAATATCATGATCTCCAATATGAACAGCGACCTGTTGAAAAACACCGAGCATCGAACGCTCACCGACGGAGCTATGCTTTCCCTCAAACGCATTATGTTGCGACAGATTCTGTATTGCGGACTGAAAGAGTACGTACTGGTATGGGATAAACGGATAGCTACTAATAAAATGTTCGCGATCTTTAAAGTTGCGATAGGTCTGCGATCCATCGGCAAAATCGAACAGCGTTTTAAAATTGTTAACCTGCTCATTATGGATATGCGAGAGTACGGCGATACTTTCATCGTTCTTCAGTAAGAGACGCTTCTGGATTACTTCCGCAGCATTTATGCTAGTAAGCTTCATGCGAATTCGAAAACGATCCTGAATCTTGTAGAAATCATTGCCCTGCTGTTTTCCCATCTCGCCGATAACGGTATCCATATCTTCCTGGGCAGTGACGACGACCCAGGCACGCCCTTGGCATTTAGTTGCCAGACTTTCGGCAATCGTCTGCAGGTTTAGCATCAGCTTTACATTACCTGCTATGTATTGCCCAACCTCATCGACAAAGAAGTTTAGACGGAATTCAGGCCCTTTTTGATCTATATATACCTTAACCTGTTCAGCGAAATCCTCGATAGATACGCGATATTCACTCCGGTATTTATCCAGAATTCCGAGAGCAATTTCCTGTGGACTGCCGGTTACTTTAGCATATGCTCGCGCTACATTTTCGGATTCGAGAAGCGCCTGCTCGCGACCCTTATGCCAGTCTGTGCCCGAAATATCTTTATATGCGGTCTTAAACTCATCGTAAAGGCCTCGGCTATCGAGATCGCGCTCGAATCGGGCAATGTGCCCCTGCTTACCATAGTAGCCACGCATTTCATCGAATACTTTTACGAAAACCGCAAGCAGTGCATCTGTCTGAGTTTTGCTGATGACATCCGCTTTTTGATCAATATTAAAAAGAATGCTTTGTGATGGAATGGCTACAGCTCTTTTAAGTTCAGCCTGAAGGATTGTATTATCGATGCACTTAGGTAGAAACAGGTCGAGAGCCAGTATGCCATCAATTGGACGATTCTCAATCAATATGGCCAGCATTTTGAGCAAATGCGATTTACCTGAGCCAAAGAAACCGGAGATCCATACACCGTTTATCCCTTTAAGTTCATTGTAGGCATCAAGAAACGCATCGAGACGTTTCTCCAGTTCATTAGTGAGCACGTACTCCTCAAGCTCCAGTTGAAGACTCGCTGCATCATCCGCTTTTATAACGCCTTCAATATTGCGATCAACCGGCTTTTCAAATATCGTCCGTAACTTCATTGAGCGCCCCTCTTCTATACTTCGTAATGATAGATGTTGAAAGCCCGATAATACTTGTCATCCTGGAGCTTGCCGAATAAATCAAGCGAAGCTCCGGATTCTAGCGAGTGGGTATAGTCGCCGGGGAAAAACATGACTGTTGGTTTTTCCTTAGCCGTACTCTGCAAATTATTTAGGACATTATGAGATCGAATATACGGAAAGACTTCGCCGACACCTGATATAAACATAACATCATAGTCAGATTCCCTAATCATTCCGGCAATGGCCGGTATCAGATGAGCCTCAGGGTCGAGAACGCTCTGCAATAGTTCTTTTAATTCATCTTTGGTTCTTGTCTCTTCTGTTTCCAGTATTCGCTCAAAGATACCTCGTTCTTTTAAAAGCGTTATCGAAAGATCATAAAGATTTATGCTGAGTACCTGGATACCTGATTGTTTTAATTTATTGGTTAGTCGCTTCTCGGTCTTTTCCATTTCAACAGCCTCTTTGGGATCAAACGGACAAATAAAGAAGGGCACCTCATTGCCCAACCCCTGCTTTTTTAAAAAGCGCTGGCTACTAATCACGTTTTGAAGGTGCTCAAATCGCTCTTGCATTGGCCGAGTGCTCATATCTTTTCCTATCTAAACCACTCCTTTAAGCTCTGATTCCATCGTCGGATATATCAGAAGATCTTCAGGTGTGGTTTGACTAATGGTTCTTATGAAGCGTGGTGTGAGTATTACTGCGTTTATTGTCTTACCTGAGGTTAGCAAATCTGCCTCTCGAAGTATTTTAAACAAAACTTGCCGCATTTTTTGCCTACTTAGGGCTGTGATTTTGTCAACTTCTTCATGCCACTCCGCTTTCTTATTGAAAAATGCATCAAAGTCCTCGTTGTTAAGGTCATACCTTAGAGTTAGAAACCGCTCCCTAATGACCTCGACTGCAAACTCACGAATAAATTTGTACCGACGACAAACAGCTAGCCACAGTAGATAGCCTTGTTCTTGAGCTGTCCCATCTATAAGAAGATCGAGTTCGTTTTTCGTGAGTGTTTGAAGCCGAATGCTGATTTCTCTATAGTTTCGTTTCGTAGTGCTAGTAGTCCTAGCTTGTAGCACATTATTTTCAAGGACTGTTTTGTAGACTTCATTCCAATCGTTTGTATTAGCATATAGCTCAGCGATTCTAAGTGACTCCTGGCGGAATAACCCACCCGTTGTAAACGACATGCGATATTTTTCCGGTTTCATTAAGCACAGAACCTTCTTAAATATTTAAATTCAATAAACAAAAACTGGTAATTCACTACGGTTTGGTGCGGTTTCCTATATAATACACTACTCTACGGTCGTATACATATGGAAATGCTGTTGATTCTGCGCAAAACGCAGCGCATACCGATGCGTTGCCTTGAATTACGATTCAAACTCATCGGAATCCGCTTCACTAATAATACTGAAAGGCTCGTTTCGCTCAAAAGAATAAAAAAGAGGGCCCAAAAAACCAGACCCTCTGCCCTATTTCGCATTTAATTTATTATATAGCGATGCGAATTGAGAGAGCCCTGTCAGGCATCACTAAGTAATTTCCCTAACACCTATGGCACCTGTTAGCAATATGTTAGCAAAATGCAAAAAACCACCAGATATCCTCTAGTGGTTTCTCTAAATTGCCTGATTACGTAGTGGGCCCTGTAGGATTCGAACCTACGACCAAGGGATTATGAGTCCCCTGCTCTACCAGCTGAGCTAAGGGCCCGTCTTTAATTAAAAATCTCAGCTTTGCATCAAGCTGAGAGCTTCACCGAACTCCTTTAAGTTATCTTCAAAAATCAATATCTCTCCGAAATTCAGCATCTAAACTTTAGCAAGTATGACGGGGAAAATCAAGTGCGGAAAGCCTGCTGCCCCAAGCGTGCAAGTCACAAGCCGGGTTAGCGTAACTCCAGCATGATTCGCGGTCTACGGTCTATCTACTGTAACGATTAGTTAAAATAATTTCATCGTGGTAAACATTGACACAACTAATGCGGATTAAAGCTGTCGGAGAAATGCAAGGAGTACGGTGGTCTAGACCATAGGAACCTGTTGTCGTTGCTCCTGGTCTTTGGCTGATTCTTTGAGTTTTACCAGGCGCACGACGGTGCCTTCCTGGTGTTCTGTGATACTTACTTCGTCCATTAGTGCGGTCATGAGAAATATCCCCCTGCCCCGATGACTCGGACGACCGTTAGTGACGGGTAGTCTCGCTTTGAAGACACCCTCATCGGCAACCTCGATCAGTATTTTGTCCGGGTCACATTCGATAACCAGGTGGATAAAATTCTCTTCTCCATGGGGCGACCCATGCTCGATTGCATTCGCCGCTGCCTCGCTGACCGCTACCTTCATCTGATAGATATCGGTCTCGCCAAAGCCGCATTCTTCGGCAACCTCTTCGACTTCTTGCCGGATCAGGGACAAATTCTTCCTGTGGCTCTTGATATCCAGCCTTCTCTTTACATGATGGTTATTCATTCCCACTTGGACGCTCTCCTGTCATACTTGCCAGTGCCTCATCAACAGAGGAATACAGCGAAAACGCCTCCGCGAGCTTAGTAATTCCAACTATCTCGAGTATTTTTATGACGTTCTCGTTGGTCACAACCAGGCCGACCTTTCCACCTAGCGGACCGCTTCTTTGGATACTCAAAATAATCAGCGCAATACCGGCACTATCTATATAACTGACATCAGAAAAATCCAGAATAACGGATGCATGGCCTTCATTTATAAACGCCATTATTTTGCTCTCAAGCTCAGGGACAACATAGTGGTCGATTTCACCGTCAACATCTATAATTGGAATTCGGCCAGGTAATACCTGTACTTCCAAGTTAGCCTCCCCTTCCTCAGTGTTACCGCGCCATAGTATTGCGATCCAGCCGATCACGAGTACGCGCTCCAGTCTCATCCACTAAATCGCGTTTAGTCACCTGAAACATCCTTAAGGATAATACTCTTTCTTACCAATTAAAAGACCAATAAAAACGTGATTGTCCATGGTCACCGGTCGTCCTAAAACCGCAAGCAACTGGATTATGCAGCATTATGTTCCCAAATTGCCTGCAAATTAAGCATGCCATGTCTTGTCGCAACCAGGCGCATAGAGCCTTAGCTTATAATATTAGTATCTAAGTATAGCAAAAAAACGGTGGCAAAAATATGCCGGAGTTTCGTCCAAAAGATCGAGGTATATCGGCGCTTGAAGACAGGCATGCAGAAGAAGATATAAAGCTTAAAAGCGCTGAAGCTGGTAAGAAAACGCACGCATAACAAACCTATGCGGCTTTACCTACGGCCTCCCAGATACCGGCCAAGCTATAATATGTCCCTTCGGGCATATTGTGAAGCATATCCAAAACATCCTGGGGAGCGTTATTATCTCCGGCATAATCGATGATCTGCTGCTTGTTTGCCGGAAAACTCATGCCCTCTAAGAAGTGCGTAATTTTTGCCGCTGAAACCACAGGAACAACCTCCCGGTAGTAATATTTACTTCTGGATACCCTGCGCGGATCGGGACTAAACCCGCGCCTAAAAATCACGACCGATGTGGCGAAGCGAATCATCGGTGGGCAACTCGTTACCAGCGTCATCGGCGGATTCCGAGGCCTGCAAGTACGCAACCGATGCCCTGACGCGCGAGATTAACTGCTTGTACTCACCGTAAGCGTTGCTTATCATCGTCATCCCGCGGGCGATTTTATTCTCAAGGATCTGCTCCATCTCATCCAACTGCCTGGCAACCGTTAAAAGGTGGTTCTGCAGGTTCTCCATATCAACCGACCGGGAATACTGCAAGTGCAGGCTATAAAACGTGAGGACGTACGGTATGGTCATGCTGTATGACATAAGGATTACATGGCGCTTGTAGGCATCGAGATATGCCTTTTTGCACACCGAGAAAACCGAATCGGGAACGGCGGCTATCGCCCAAGGCGCGGTGACATCGGGGTCGATGTACTGGCAAACCTCTTTAATACGCCGTCCGACCTCTTTTTCTATCTGATCCGCGATCCCGGTCTTCACCTTCTCGTCCTTTTCCTCCTCCAGGGCAATAAGAAGGCTGGTGGCGGGCCATTTCGAGTCGATGGGGAGGACTTTTTTATCGGAGAGCCGAAGGCCAAATTCAACCACCTTGCCGTTCACGCTAAAATTGTACGCGATCATCTCGTGGGGGAATAGCTTAAATATCTCGTTGAGGATGTTTTCGCCGGCTTGGCCTTTGGAGTAACTGCCGACGATTACGCTCTCCAGGCGTTTTACAGCTTGCCTGCTCTCGTCCTCAAGGTGCTTGCGCGCTTCGTAATCGACCTTTAGGTACTCGATCGCGCGCTGTGTTTTTAGAAGCTCCTCGCGCAGGATATCCTGGCCGTGCCCACCGAATTCCAGCCGCGATTTCATGTCCTGGATGAGCAGATTCTGCCGCTCCAGCGTGTCGCGCAGCACCGCCGCATCCCCACCGGATCTGCGAGAGGAAATAACGACGATGGCAACCACAAGGACAGCGATAAGCACCAGCAATACTGCTACAGTTGCATCCATATCCGCTCCATAACTTTTGCTTCAAAGAAACTATGGATAAAAACAACAACCAATCGTTTTAACTATACCAGATATTAAAGCGATTGGTCTTAATGCTAGGAACAGATAGCGCCTGGTTAAAAAGAGCGAGTCCAAGCTTGCTTTTTAACAACAAGTGGTAACTTTGCCGGCAACCGATATCGTCACGATCTGCTGGTTGTCGTCGATTACCAGCAGATGGTCTTCGGGAACATCCCGCCACTCCTCGTCGGTCAGAACCTCCGAGGCAACAAGGACGGTTTTCATATCGGTGAGCGGGTTTTTTCGCACCACATAGAACAGCCCACGCCCATTGCGGTATGCGTAGAGACGCCTACCGCTCGACATCAAGAAGTTCTTACCGCCCTCAAACCCATTTTCCTCGAGCCACCCGGCCGCCGAACACATACCCCGGGCTTCATCACCCGTTTTTCGTATATGCTTAAGTATCAGGGGAAGTATCTCTCGCTGTCGGTCTCACCCTTGAACTTGACGCCGGGGAGTTCTGCTTCAATCTCTTTATATCTCTCCATCGCCCCGTTATGCGCAAAGATCCAACCCTTCGAGTAGAACGGATGCGTGTTCTGAATCGATATATCTCCATACTTTGCGTCCCTCAAGTGGACGATAACCAATGGCGACCGCAACTGCTCGACCGTCTCCGAGAAAAGCGCGTCCCTGTAGGCAGGGTGAGGTGCCTTCACGATGCGTATATTTCTTCCGCCCGGCAGGCAATCGATAGATCCGATGCCCCAACCATCGTGATGCTTATATGATAATTCTATAAATGGTTTTACGCCCTCTAGTACCGGATTCTTTATATCGACAGGAGAATCCGATATTGCTCCAAAAAGCCTACACATCTAAATGCACCTCCTAACAGCCTCTTTTTACCCTTGATTTTCCAGATCATAACGTGTTCACGTGGGGTAACCATAAACTGGGTCTTACGGCGCAGTCTTGCGGATCTGTCGCTAAACGATCTAGCCGATCTCTTCGGTGTAGTAAGCGGTCTGTCCCGGCGACTCCTCGACACCAACCCTGATCAGGCCGATATTTACGGCCTTCATATTCTCAAGGTCATCCTTTAGCTTCTGGCACAGGTAGTGTGCGAGAAGCTCAGCCGTACAGTTTGGAATCGGGAGAATCAAGACATCCGACTCAGGAAACACAAACTTTTTATCCCTAAACAGGACCTCGGTATTACCATCGTTATCGTTTATCTTTATATGCTGATTCTTTGAGGGAATCAGCGTTTTATGGTCAAGCGCGTTGCAATGGTGCTCGGCGAATTCCTTCAATACTATAAAATCAAAGATATAGCCGATCCCATCAAGGTCACCTTCCAGATCGACTGAAACGGCATAGTTGTGTCCGTGCAGCCGCTCGCACTTTTCCCCAAAAACAAGAAAGTGCGCCGCACTGAATTTCAGATAATCCTTTTCCACATGAATAGAGTATTTCCCCATGATAAAAAGAGTATTGCGCGCGGGAGGATTTGTCAACAGCCATAAAACCTACTCAACGGTGAGCCCGTAATACGGAAAGAGCTTTTGTTTCACGCTTAAAATGGTGGCGGCCGTCGCCTGCTCGAGCGATCCGGCAGTAGACATCGTCGCAATAACCGCCTTGTCCCTAAGCCTTACCGGGCAATGGGTTTGGGCTTTGGTGGTACAAACATCCTGCCATGTACTCGGCGTGTAATCATCCAAGGTCACTTTTGCAAGGCCGGCTGTCAACAGGGCCCACGCTCTTGGAACAACCTGATAAATCTGATACCCTCCGCCGCCAAGGGCAACCAGTCTCCCGCCGCACACCTCGTGCGCCAGCTCGTCGATGGCCGCATAGAGGAACTCGTATGCATTTGTGGTCAGGCTTAACTGCGCCAACGGGTCCGTATAATGGGTATCACAGCCGTTCTGGGATACGATCAAGTCCGGCTTAAATGCTTTGATTATCGGTGGCACGATTTCGGTGAACGCCTTAAGATAGAGGTCGTCGTTGACATCCGGCTCAAGCGGCACGTTAACTGAAAAGCCTTCACCCTCGCCTCTGCCGATCTCGTCGACAAATCCGGTCCCCGGGAAAAGGTATCGCCCGCTCTCATGCAGCGATATTGTGAGAACGTCCGAACGATCATAAAACGCCCATTGCACGCCATCACCGTGGTGGGCGTCGATATCGATATAGGCGACTTTGACGCCGTATTCCTTGGCTGCGTAAGCAATCGCACATGCCGCATCGTTGTAGACGCAAAAACCCGAAGCCCTATCCCTCAACGCGTGATGCAGACCGCCGGATATGTTAATTGCATTACAGGTCGTTCCTTCCATGACCAGCTCGGCGGCACGGATTGAACTCCCCGCGATAAGGCTTGAAGCCTCATGCATGCCTTTAAATGCCGGGTTATCCCCAGGTCCGATCCCGAATTCATATCCCTTTATGGGCTCGCCACCGGTCTCGCTTATCTTTTTTACGGCATTTATATACTCCCAGGCATGAACCAGCATGAGTTCCTCGTCCGTTGCCATGCGGCCCGGAACAACCTCTACGCGTTTTTTGTCAAAAACGCCGTAATCCTTCAACAACTCGTATGTCAGCTCTAACCTTATGGGTTGCAGAGGATGCGTTGGCGAAAAATTATATTCCTGAAACTCTTCATTGTAGACAAAGTAGGTAATAGTCTCGCT
>NZ_PFNG01000120.1:0-344 GCF_002791875.1 Candidatus Aquicultor secundus
TGCGGGTAACTCGACATATAAACGCTCAAACGAGACGGTAAATTACGATTCCACAAAAATCGAGGAAAGCGAGATCAAGCCGCCTGGCGAGGTTAAGAAATTGTCCGTTGCTGTCGTCGTTAACAACGATGGCAGCAAGCCGATCCGCGACACGACTATAGAGCAGCTCGTTACTGCGGCGGCCGGCATCGATAAGTCGCGGGGGGATGTGCTAACGGTAAGCAGCGTGCCTTTCGATACCGCGTGGATGAAAAAAGAGGATCAGGCGATCGCCGATGCGCAGAGGAAGGAGATGTACGCGAATTATGGCAAATATGCTGTGGTTGCCGTACTCTTCTTAGTCG
>NZ_PFNG01000120.1:377-568 GCF_002791875.1 Candidatus Aquicultor secundus
GCCGTACTCTTCTTAGTCGGTCTCTTTGCCCTGATGAGAGCGGTTTCAAGCTTTGGGCCCAAGAAGTCAACTGAAGAGTTTATACCGCGATCGCTCTCGCAGGTCTCGCAGTTTGATATAACAGCAGAAGATTTAATAGATCACGATACCCAGATGGATCCGCAGAAAAAGAAAGAAATCTTAATCCAGCA
>NZ_PFNG01000120.1:595-5135 GCF_002791875.1 Candidatus Aquicultor secundus
GAACACATAAATACATAACAACTTTATTTTCTAAATTTTCTAAACGCACCGGTATGTGGAGGTAGGTTTCAATTGGCACCAAGTCCGAGACGAGGATCCGGCACACGACAATCCGTATCAGATAGGCAGAAAGCCGCCATACTGCTTCTTGCACTTGGCCCTGATCTTTCGTCTTCAATATTGAAGAGACTTAACGAATTTGAGGTTGAAATGCTTGTCGCCGAGATTGCGCATGTCGAGAAATCACCGCAAGAGGTAACCGATAACGTTCTAAAAGAGTTTCACGACATGTATGAAGCCCGGGGTTTTATAACCTCAGGCGGTCTTGAGTACGCGACGGATCTGCTGGAAAGGGCTATGGGCAAGAATAAGGCCAAAGAGATTATTGATAGGCTTACGACGACGCTTGAGCTGGCGCCGTTTCACTTCCTGCGTAATGCAGACCCAAACGAAATTTTTAGCTTCATCGAGGACGAGCACCCGCAAACAATCGCCCTGGTGCTAACGCACCTCAAGCCGGAACAGGCTTCGCTGATACTTAAGCAGCTCGACACCAGCCTGAGGGCTGAAGTTGTCAAGCGAATCGCACTTATGGATAGGACCACCCCGGATATTATCGCCGAGGTGGAAAGCATCCTCGAGTCAAAGATTTCCTCGCTGGCACGCGGACAGGAGTATTCAACTGTCGGCGGCTTGGACGCCACTGTAAAAATCCTAAACCAGGTCGACAGGGGAATTGAGCGGGCGATCCTTGAGGTTCTCGAGGATGAGAACCCCGATTTGGCGGATGAGATTCGCAGGAAGCTCTTTACCTTTGAAGACCTCGTCAATCTTGAGGATCGCGCTGTCCAGCGGTTGCTTCGAGAGGTCGATTCCAAGAAACTCGCTCTTGCGCTTAAGACTGCAAACGATGACCTTAAAGAGAAGATCTTTGCGAATATGTCGCAGAGGGCCGGCGAGATGCTAAGAGAAGACATGGAGTTCCTCGGACCGGTGCGCCTAAAGGACGTCGAGCTGGCACAGCAGGAGATCGTAAACACGGTACGCCGCCTGGAAGAGGAAGGCGAAATTATTGTCGCGCGCGGAGGAGAGGAAGAGATCGTTGTCTAGAATTATCCGCGGTGGCCAGATAAAAAGCCTGCACTTTGAACCCATCCCGGAGGGCTTGGCCGGGGATGTTAATCCCGGCGGTATTATCCCGAGCGATAGTCCACAAGGCAAAGCCCTTATCAATGATGCTACGGCAAAAGCCAAGGTAATTATACAAAGCGCTGAGGAGCAGGCCCAGCAGATCGAGCACGAGGCGTACCAGAGAGGGTATGAGCAGGGGCTTGATTTTGCCAGAGTGCAGACCGCTGAGATGGTTGAGATTATCAAGTCGATGGCCGAGCAGGCGGTCCAGGAAAAATGGAAGTTCGTGAACGATGTTGAGACAAACATCGTCGACCTCGCCATTCAGATAGCGGAAAAAATTGTCGGCGAGCATATTGCAACGAAGCCGGATGTAGTTATAGACATGGCTAAGAGAGCATTGCTGATGGCAGCCGCGCGCGAGCACATCCAGATCAGAGTCAATCCTGAGGATGTGGATGTGGTAAAGACCCACAAAGACGATCTTATTGCTACCATGGATGGCATTAAGAAGATCGAGGTAATGCCCGACAGGAGGGTGGGACGCGGCGGTTGTGTTTTCGAAACCAGCGTTGGTAATGTCGATGCCCGTGTCCAATCCCAGTTATCCCAGATCGAGCAATCATTACGAGGGGTCGTGACTGATGACTAGCCCCGGGATCAAGCAGGTTGATTTTACGAAATTTAGCGAAGTTGTGCGCAAGATCGCGCCGATAAAGCAAAACGGCAAGGTCACTCAGGTAGTCGGACTTGTTATCGAGTCGTGCGGCCCGGCTGCCCAAATCGGTGAACTGTGCCACATACATATATCAAGAAACGAACCGCCCGTAGCCGCTGAGGTAGTAGGCTTTAAGGAGGACAGGGTTCTCTTAATGCCGCTTGGCGATATGAGCGGGATCAAGCCGGGAAGTGAGATCGTGGCGAGCGGCAAGTCGCTCTCGATCGGCGTTGGAGAAACCCTGCTCGGGCGCGTGGTCGATGGTCTTGGCGCACCCATTGACGATAAGGGGCCGATTTTAGCATCGAAAGACTACCCGCTACATAACAAGCCCCCCGATCCTTTAAGTAGGGCGAGAATCAGCCAGCATCTCGCGCTTGGCATCAAGGCAATCGACGGCATTCTCACATGCGGTAGGGGACAGAGGATCGGTATCTTTTCGGGAAGCGGTGTAGGTAAGAGCACGCTTCTCGGTATGATCGCACGAAACACAGAAGCCGATGTTAACGTAATCGGGCTGATTGGAGAGAGGGGTAGGGAGGTCAGGGACTTTATCGAAAAGGACCTAGGTGAGGAAGGTCTGGCCCGTTCGGTAGTGGTTGTAGTGACATCCGACCAGCCCGCGCTGATTCGGCTTAAGGGCGCGTTTGCCGCAACGGCGATCGCCGAGTACTTTAGGGACCAGGGTAAAGACGTTATGCTCATGATGGACTCGGTAACCAGGTTTGCGATGTCACAGCGTGAGGTCGGGCTGGCCATCGGGGAACCTCCCGCCACCAGGGGCTATACGCCATCGGTATTTGCTCTTCTGCCAAAGCTCCTTGAGCGATCGGGTACCGCCAAAAAGGGCACGATAACAGGGTTGTATACGGTGCTCGTCGAAGCCGACGACATGAACGAGCCCATAGCGGATGCCGTTCGCGGTATTCTTGACGGTCACGTGGTACTCTCGCGAAGGCTTGCTTCACAAAACCACTATCCCGCAATCGATATCCTGCAGAGCGTGAGCAGGGTGATGCCCGATATCGTAAGTGACGAGCATATCTCGGCGGCCGGTCGCACCAGAGATATTTTGGCCACTTATCGCGAGGCGGAAGACCTCATCAATATCGGTGCATATGTCAGCGGCAGCAACCCAAGAATCGATTACGCGATAGAGCTTATCGATTATGTAAACACCTTCTTGAAGCAGGGAGTTGCCGAGCGGGAAGATTTCAACGCTATTGTTCAGGGTCTCGAAACTATCTTTACAGATGAAGCTAACCAATAAAAGGAACAACTTTGAGAAGCTTTAAGTTTAAGTTGCAACCCGTCCTGCATCACCGCCAAAAAAAAGAAGATATCTTTAAAAAAGAGCTTGCCGAAGTCAAGTTGCTTTTTGATACAGAGAAGGCAGTGCTGGATAAGCTTAAGTCTAAGCTCTTAGATATTCAAGCGGAACTCAGGCTCAAACAACAATCGTCCTTTACCGCTTCGGAGGCAGCTTCTTACTCAACATATAGAGATCGTGTGGAGCGCGAGATCGAGGTGCAGACCATTAAGCTCACCGATATCGCCAATGAAGTCAAAAGGGCTCAAGAGCGCCTGGTTGAGGCATCAAAAAATAAAAAGATCATGGAAAAACTACATACTAAGAAATATGAAGAGTATAAGGTGGAAGCCGATAAGGCCGAACAAACCCTGATCGATGAGATGGCGACCATGCGGTACAACCGCATGGATTCTTCATTTAAGGAGTAGAGATGCTGGGAAACATCGAGCGCATCATGAGTAGAATTCAGCAGATTCAAAGCCACTTCGGTCAGTCCCCGATGCAGTCAGGTCAAACCGTAAATCAGGGTGCCAACCAAAGTGAGCGGGTTACCGATCTCGCGGATCTCGCCGGTATGGCCGGCATAGCCGATACGACGGATGGGGCTGATGCAACACAGCAAACTTCAGGTTTCTCAGATGTCATGAAGCTCGTTGAGCAGAAGGTAAAAGCCACTCAAGCTAGCACTGCCTGTGCGGTTACCTCTACTAAAAGTGCTTCTACTACGAAGAAGAGCGGTTTCGATGATTTAATAGCGGATGCCGCTCAAAAATACGGTCTTGACGAGGGGCTCATTAAAGCGGTTATTGAGGCGGAATCGGGTTTTAACCCAAAGGCTAAATCACCGGTGGGGGCGACGGGCTTGATGCAGCTTATGCCCTCGACAGCCAAGTCGATGGGCGTGATCGATCCGCTTGACCCGGCTCAAAATATCGATGGCGGCAGCAAATATCTCAAGATGATGCTCGACCGTTTCGATAAGGTCGAGCTTGCCCTTGCCGCGTATAACGCGGGTCCGGGTAACGTAAAGAAATTCGGTGGAATTCCGCCTTTTAAAGAGACAAGGGCGTATGTTGCTAAGATAATGCGCCGGTGGGGCGAGCTAAAGGCATAACGGTATATCTCTGGAGGCTTAAAACGTGGGTGCGGCAAAAGCAAAAAAGCAAAAAAACGGGGTAGTATTAGCAGTAATTCTAATCGTGATATATGTAGTGGTATTGATAGCCACGCTCAAATATACCGGAGTAATAAAGTTCCCGGCAGATAAGAAAAAAACTAATGTCGCAAAGGTAAAAGTCGATAGTAACAACAAGAGCAGGACGTCCGAAAAGACGGCCAAAGCAGCAGAGGAAGAAACCGGGACAACTACAACATCAGTT
>NZ_PFNG01000120.1:5157-18189 GCF_002791875.1 Candidatus Aquicultor secundus
AAGCTGCAAAGGCTGGTTAAAATCTATGAAAACATGGATTCCGACCAGGCCGCAAAGATTATTGCCAAGTTGTCGGATAGCGAAGCTACAAGCATCCTAGGCGGGATGAAAGAGGCAAACGCCGCCGAGGTTTTAGCTGCAATGGATGTAGGACGCGCCGCCGCTCTGAGTAGAAAGCTAGGCCTTCAAACGGCCCAGTAATACTCATGAAAGGAGGTGAACATATGAATATAGCTGAACTTCCAATTGCCGGAATCGCCCTTGCTCAGCCCGATACCCCAGCGCAGGCCGGCGGTCTTACGGACGCACTTGGAGCAACTCGTTTCAACGATGTGTTAAGCGACTTACTGGGCCAGCTCTCAAATCCAACCCAATCGATTGATTCAACTTCAGGTTCTTTATTGCAGCAGCTGCTCGCATTACAAGGAACCGGTGCTAACAACATCCAGAACATCGCACCGGTACTGACGGACGGGAAAGCAGATTCGTTCGCGCAGTTAGGCCAGAAGCTTCTTAATCTGGTCGCCCAGCTTCTTGAGGGTGCCAAAGCCGATATTAAAACCGATGAGCTCGTGCCGTTGCTCAATGACATTATTGGTAGCCTTGCTTCGGATCAGGCAGATCAGGATACTGGCGATGCCAAGAACATGCTGATAAAGCTCTTTGCTAATGTTAAGCAGTCGCTTACGGACGGCAAGCTTAATGGAAAGCTGGCCGACTTGGTCGATGACCTTCCCGAGACACTCAAACTTAAGATACGCCTGTTTGAGCACAACGGCGGCAAGCAACCTTCAAGTCAAGAAACGGCCAAAATACAGTACATGCTGGTCGCGAAGCTAATCGGATTGACAGAACAAACTCTATCCGCTGACGAAGGATCACAAGCAAGCGATACTGCAGCCAATACAGCAACAAACATAACTGGTCTTCTCAGCGAGAAACTTATGGCCAAGTTTCATATCACGTCCGTCCAACCAGCGGTTGGTATGGGCGGTTCTAAGGGGGGCGATAGCGCAGCGACAGGCGCAGTTGTATCAGCGATAGATCCATCCCTTATCGGGATACCGGACAACCAGGGCACAAGCGATATCACGGATGCAGACACAGTCCCGATCCTCAATCAGAAAGGGGACGAAGCGAAAGCCGGCCAGATTAATAGCCAGACAAAAGATACCGTGGCGCAAGGGAAATACCAGGCTCCGTCGGCTGTCAAACCCGCAGATATCCTGGCAGAGGCTATGAGTGCGCAACAAACTACGGACCAGGCCGCAACCACTAATAAAACTACCCTACAAGGTCATGATGTTGCGCACGGAACGGTTAAGGTAACCGCGGTCAAAGTAGCAGCGGATACAGAGGCCGCTCTTGCGGATTCGCAAAGCGGTAATCAAAGCATGACGGACCCCGGCACAAGCAGCTCAACCCCATCATACACAGTTGGGGCAGACAGCAAATCGGCTTTTGCCAACGAGGTGAGCCAGGCTACCGCAACAACCGCCACCGGGCATGCAGCAACCCAACAGGCGGCAGTTAACCCCGACAACTTGCTCAAGCAAGTTGTCGAGAAATTTGACATCTTGATGACCGAAGGTAGGAGCGAGGCGAAGATACAACTCAAGCCAAAGTACCTGGGAGAACTTAAGATCCACCTGGTAATGGAGAACGGAGCCGTGAAGGCGGCGCTTGATGCTCCGTCGCATCAAGTCAAGCAGATACTGGAATCGAACCTCTCAAGTCTCAAGCAGTCTCTTGAAGACCAGGGATTTAATGTAAAAGGGTTTGATGTTTCGGTCGGCCACCGGCAGAACAACCATAACCACGGGTTCGCCCGGTTCAAAGGTGCGAGTTTCATGGGAGAGCGCTATCAGGAGCCCATCGGGGAAATCGAGCGCGCAAGGCCCTCGGTTACCCTTAACGGGTACGGACAAAAGGTAGTTAATTTCTTAGCATAGGAGGTGATTTAGATGGCGGTAAACGCAATTTACTCTGCACAGCAGGCGGATGCGACAAGTACTACGAAGCAACCGGTGAAGCAAGGAGAAGCGCTAGGAAAAGATAGCTTCTTGCAGTTGCTTGTTACCCAGATGCGCTATCAGGACCCGCTGGAGCCGGCGAAGGACACCGACTATATCGCGCAGCTTGCCCAGTTCAATGCCCTCGAGCAGATGCAGAACTTAAACGATAAGTTCGACCAAATGCTCAAGTGGTCGCAATTGACCCAGTCAAGCAACCTGATCGGAAAGCAGGTCGATGGACTTACTTTGACAGGTGAGGACAAGGACGGCGACGGTAATGCGGACGTGGCGAAGGTCTCAGGTGCAGTCAAAGAAGTGAAGTTCGTCAAAGGCGAGCCCATCCTCATGGTGGGAAGCACCGAAGTGAAACTGAGCGATATAGCAAGGATTTACTCATAATATGCAGGGCTTTTAACAAAAAGCCGATAGTACTAATACCGATAGTACCGATAGAAGTACTATTAATAATACTAAGGGATAGCAATGAGAGTCAACGAGGAAGGAGGAAGAAATGACGGATAAGATATTCGTGCCGACAAACCCCATAATGCCCGTCGAGAGCACCAAGATAAAGCAAACCCAACCTAAATCTAAGCAGCCATCCGGTCCATCGTTTAAGGACGTCCTGGCTAATGAGATAGGAGGGAAAGATCTAAAGTTCTCGGCACACGCGCAAGCGAGGCTTGAGGCGCGAAATATCAAACTTACCGAGTCACAACTTAACCGGGTTCACTCCGGTGTGGACAAGGCGGCAAGCAAGGGAGCACGCGAATCGCTCGTGCTTGTCGATAACGTAGCCCTCGTGGTGAGCATAAAAAACAGAACCGTGATCACAGCGGTCGACGAGAAAAACATCAAAGAGAACGTTTTTACGAACATCGACAGCGCAGTGATCATGTAAACAAACTAAAAAATAACTATTGAACTGGACCTCTCTGAGGAAGTTCATCGGTTGCCGAATGACAGAGGCGACTTGTGTGAGGCCAGTTCACCATGGGGCAAAGAACATTAAAAGCAACTATGGATACCTAGGGAGGTAGATGCGCTATGATGCGCTCAATGTTTAGTGCAGTTTCAGGTCTTAGAAATCACCAGGTCAGAATGGACGTTATCGGTAACAATATCGCTAACGTCAATACCGTCGGCTTTAAGGCGAATCGTGTAACGTTTCAAGATATGGTTTACGAGTTGGTCCGCTCGGCCAGCGCCCCCTCGGAAGGGCTCGGTGGCTCCAACCCACAGCAGGCCGGTCTTGGCATGATGGTCCGCTCAATCGATACCCTGATGACCCAGGGATCACTCGAATCAACCGGAAAGTCCACCGATGTTGCAATCCAGGGCGATGGTTTCTTCGCCCTCGACACCGGCCAGGGCAAAGTATATACAAGGGTTGGCGCGTTCGATATCAACCTTAAGAAAGACCTGGTCGACCCTTCCACCGGTTACTATGTAATGGGCTGGTTGGCAAATAACAACACACTCAAACCGGATGAGATCGATACCAGTATGACCCCAACCCATATAAGCGTGCCGATAGGGCAGATGATGGTTGCAAAGGCAACTGAGAATGTTACGTTTACCGGCGATCTCAACGCTAGCGCTTTAGTGGACGATATCGCGACCTCGGATGCGACGGTATACGATTCACAGGGTACCGGGCACCACTTGACGTTCTCGTTCACCAAGTCCGCCGCAAATACATGGGATTACTCGATAGCCGCTGCAGGCGGAGAGGCGCTTGCAGGTCTTGCAGGTAATACCGGGACGCTCTCATTTAACCCGGATGGCTCGATTGATATTGCCGGTTCAACCATCAACACACTCAACATCACTCCGACAGGCGGCGCTGGTGCGTTCGATGTTAATCTGGACTTTACTAAGACGATCCAGTTTGCGACGGACAAGCCCGATATTAAGGCAAGTTACCAGGACGGTTTTCCAATGGGTGTTTTGGAGAACTTCTCGGTCGGCGTCGACGGTGTTATCACCGGTACGTTTACCAACGGTATGAACAAGCAGCTCGCACGAATCGCGCTTGCCCAGTTCGGAAATCCGGCGGGTCTTATGAAATCCGGCTCGACCATGTTCAAGCGGTCCAACAACTCGGGCGAGCTTCAGTACGGAGCCCCGGCAACCGGTGCGAACGGTACGTTGGTAGCGGGTTCACTCGAGATGGCTAACGTAGACCTCTCCCGAGAGTTTACCAACATGATCATTACGCAGCGTGGTTTCCAGGCCAACTCGAGGATCATTACGACTTCTGATGAGATGCTCCAGGAGCTTGTAAACCTTAAGAGGTAGTTAGCAGATTTATAGCTGTTCATAGAGGGTGCGCCTTGTGTGCACCCTTTCTAATTATCCTAAGGTAGGCGGTGCTTTTTGCCGATAAAAATATCTGTAAGCTCAAAACCATTTTGTTTTTTATGGAAGAGCTATGCCATTGAGGAGTAACTTGTGATAAAGCTGACGCGTTTTGACGGAAGCGAACTTACAATCAACGCAAATTTAATAGAGGTCGTAGAGGCAAACCCTGATACTGTGGTTACCCTCATAACCAATAAGAGATTTATCGTTAAAGAGACACCGGAAGAGATCATCGAGCTAGTGGTTAAACACTACGAAAAAGCCGGAGGCCCAAGGCTCATAGTATATGAGAACGAACGTTATCGCACCGAGGAGTGCGCATCATAGAAATCTCCACAGTAAGATTTTTATAACCTTCGCAGTAATCATCCTACCAGTCAACCTTGAACAAAGCGATACAACTATTGGTAATGAAAACTAGTTTGTTTACAAGGTGATGTTGAGATGGAGCAAGCCGTAACTGAAGTAACCGCGGTTCCCGAGGAGCAACAGCAGAAACCCGAACCGCCAAAAAAGAAACGCATAAAACTATCAGGCTTGATAACTAAATTAGGACCTTTAAAGATACCTGCTTTGGTTATTCTGGTAGCCGTACTCTCGATCGGCACAGCGCTTGTCATAACCAAAGTAGCCCAAGGCAATACAGCGACAAAGCAGGAAAGCCGCGTCAAGGAAGCTAAAAAGCAAAAAGTAGGCAAGTTTATAACCCTCGACCCGTTTACTGTTAACCTTGCCGGTGGCCAGAATTATTTACAGGCGGCTATCGCCTTTGAGATCGATAGTGAGAATGCCGAGCTGGAAACCGAGCTTAAAGACCGAAAACCGCAAATCAACGATGTGATTATATCGATTCTCTCCTCTAAATCGTCCGGTGCCATTGCCGATGGGCCTGGGAGAGAAAAGCTTAAAGTCGAGATTAAAAAGTCGGTAGACTCCTTGCTTGCCTATGGTAAAATTGAACGTGTCTACTTTACTACATTCATTATGCAATAGTATTCTTACCATAGATACAGCAGGAGTCAGATATGGCCGGGACGCTTACCCAAGAAGAAATAAACGCACTATTATCTTCATCAGCGAGCGGGATGGAGCCCCTGGAAGAAGAACCCCTGGGTTCCTCAACTGATTCAAAGCATGTCCGGCTTTATAATTTCCGCCACCCCGATAAGTTTTCAAAAAGTCACTTAAGCACGATGGAGCTGATTTATGAAGGCTTCTCACGCCATCTTAAGACAGCTCTTTTTGTTTATGTGCGGCAGAGCATCAACTTCAGTTTGGCATCGGTCGAGCAGCAATCATTTGAAGAATACGTCGAATCATTGCCGACTCCAAGTTCCCTGATCACTTTTAAAATGAAAGACCTGCCGGGAAGCGCGGTTCTTGAGATAAGCCCTGAGCTTACCTTTCTTATCCTTGACCGGCTTTTGGGGGGCATGGGTGACCAGCCGACAAAGGTTCGCGACCTGACCGAGATCGAAACGGTTATTATCCGTAAGGTCTCTGAAAGAATCCTCATGGCCTTCAGAATGGCCTGGTCGGAGATACATGACGTAGAGCCTTCCATTAAATCCCTGGAGACAAACCCCCAGCTTTTACAGGTTGTGCCACCGAACGAGATTGTTGCTACCGCGACGCTTGAAGTAAGGATAGGAGAGGCGACCGGTGCGATGAGTGTTTGCCTGCCGTATTTGACACTTGAGAGCGTAATGCCTAAGCTTTCTAGGCAAGTCTGGTTTTCTGCGAAGTTTGAGAACAAAGACGGCGAAAAAGCCGAAAACAGCAGGATCAGAGGAAATATCAGCAAAGTTAAACTCCCGGTTTCAATCGAACTGGGACGAACAAAGATAAGCATTAATGATCTACTTCAACTTAAACCCGGTGATTCTATTCAGCTGGATACGCCGGCCAACCATGATGTGAGGGTTTTGGTTAACGGAAGAATAAAGTTCTACGCCCAGCCGGGAGTTATTGGAAAACGATTGGCAGTTAAAACTACCAGGGTAGCTGATTAAGGAGCCGCTATATGCCACGTAAAAAACAAGAGATAGAGAAACCCGATGTAGAACTTTCGGATATAGAAAAAAGCGCCATCGGCGAAATTTGTGATCTGATCACCGCATCCTTGGCGAAATCCTTAAGCGAGAAGCTTGGCTCTGATGTGGGAATGGACCCCTCCACGGTTGATGTGATCGGGTTTAGCGATATCGGAAAGTTCCTGACGGCCCCCATCTTGCTCATCCAGCTTAGTAGTGCGTCGGCGTTAGAGGGACAGTTTTTTCTTTATATCAGCGGTGATGGACTTCCTAAGGTGTTCGATCTTGCGATTCCGGACGAGGCCAAGGAAATAGGGGCCGATGATGAGGTGATCCTTGAGGGCTTAAGAGAGATAGTGAACACTGCGGTTTCTGAAGCCATGACCAACTTTGCGAATAGCATGGGCCATACTATAGACTGTGCGGTAATCGATACGGTTGTGTTGCAGGATGAGTCGGGTTTTAAGAGCATTGGATTCTTGTATCCGGAAGGACAATTGTTAAACGTAGTAGCGGCATTGACGCTGCTGGACAGCTCCGTAAACGCAGGCTTCTTGCTGCCGCTCGGTCTTAGCAACCAGATAATCGATCTTCTCTTGAACGAGCAACCGGTTATGGAAAACGCTGTTCCGGCTATTGATGAGGACGATATTGGAGGAGTCGATCTTGCCGATATCCCCGAGGAGGGTCTTGGTTCGGATGCGGTAATCAGCGCACCCGGAATTGAGATCGAAGCGCCGCCCCAGGTACGTGACATGCAGCCTGCGAAATTTGACTCCCTAAGCGGGGGAGATGTTGCTGTCGCGGGCAACAGCAACATCTCGCTCTTGCTTGACGTGACGCTGGATGCCGCAATTGAGCTGGGTAAAACACAGATGACAATTGAAGAGATACTGCGGCTTGCCAAAGGTTCTGTAATCGAGCTGGACAAGCTGGCATCCGAGCCGGTTGAGTTTTTGGTTAACGGTAAGACGATTGCCAGGGGCGAAGTGGTTGTTATCGATGATAACTTCGGCATAAGGATAACCGAGATTTTAAGCCCAAGGGCCAGGCTTGAAAACCTTTAGTCGCCCGGTCTTCGCGTTGGACTGGAGAAAAGTTATATAGTTCTTGCAGGAAATGCCGATACCTTAAAATGAGGAAGGGCTCAGACTCTCATCTAAAAGCTCTCCTTCAGGGTTTCCGGTTTGTCCTGCTGCCGAGCTCTTCCTCCCCCTTTCTTTAGACACTCCGTTGAATCTTAAAGTACTGTTAATTACGCCTTTCATGCTTTAAAATCGATATAAGCCGCTGCAGCGGCTTTATAAACGATGGTTGTCAATTGGTGATTTTTGGGTAATTCGGCATGAGTACTGAGAAGCATACGTCGGATGATTTTTCTTTTAGCGCGTCGAGGGTGATTATGGTTGCCGGCGTGCTGGTGCTGGCGATAACTCTCGGGGTTATCATCTTTAACAACGTGGCTGCTGAGCTTAAAACGGAGGCGCTTTATTCCGAGGCGCTAAAAGATCGGGATCGCGGCGACCTGGTGAGCGCCAAGAGAAAGCTGGCGGATATCGTGAGAACAAACCCTTCTTTTAAGGATGCAAAGGATCAGCTTGCAGAGGTCAAGCAGCGTATCAATCCCGGCATGGGGACCCCTCCACCTCCAGAACATGGCCGCATCAGCAGAGAGAACGCCGTGAAGCTAAGTAATGAAAATGCTGAAGGCAGTTCCGGCGCAGGCTCTCGTCCCAAGCTCAAATTTCCCCAGAACGGTGCGGATGAACCAGCTAAAACCACACTGCCTTCGGCGATTGAGGGGTTTAAACTGGTTTCAGAGAGGTCGACAAAAGATGTAGTATCCCGGGTGTATGAACCGACAGACGCCGATAGCAAAGTTACAACCGTAACTGTCGCGATAAAAGAGCATGGTGATACGCAGAAAGCGTCCGATGCGCTTTATTCGATCAGATTTAAATATCGGCGTGGTCAGCAGCTCTATTGGGTAAACGGGCGTATGGCGTATTATGGCTATGATGGCCAAGGCCTCTCTATCCTGGCGTGGTACGAGGATAATGAAACGGTTGAGATTGAGGCCCAGGGGAAAGATCCAAAAATTGGGCAAATAGGTGTTCTTTTAGATATTGCCCGAGAGCTTTAAGACACCAACCGCAACCCGGTGAACTGGCGCTATTGCATAGTAGTAGGTATCCGAGTGTGACCCGAGAATCTCCTTGTGGCAAGCACCTTCTTAAACTCCCCGCTGTAGCGGTTATCGGTATTTATACTGAACTTGCTTCAGTAATAATAGGGATTTATTCGTTGACAGGTACTAAGCGATTATTTACAATAGTAAGTAACAAAAATTTCAATGTGCATGTAAGTATAGTCATTGAACAGGGAGCATAGGTACACACAGGGGGACATTGGGGGATGTCAGGAAGTGTTATGGACCACAAGATTAAAAACCTTGCAATCATTATCTTTATCGTCTTTTTCATAATTCTGATATCGGTTGCTGCGGTTATTATCGAGCAGGGCTTAAAGATGAGAATATAGACACGGGTATTCTGCATGGGTTTGCTAATCTCAGTCTCTACCATTCCTACCGCAATTAAAATAACCTAAGGGATTGCCATATAAACTATTAATTACATCGCTAACCGATAGGCCGGAGAAATATGCTAGCTGGGGCTGGTAAAATATACCATTGTGTGGTATATTATTACGGAGACTTGTTATGTTATTTCCACCTGTGTTTTAGGTTGGGGGTGTTAAGTGAACGTATACAGCCTTAAGGGGCGCAAGAAAAGCATCTGCTCCGATTTACGGAAATGCCCGGCAAGCCACTACCACAATTGTGCCGCATACAAGAAGGGATTGAATTGCTGGGAGGAACAGGATGTGCCCTGTTGTAGAAGAAACGATAAAGGCCGCTGCTCTTCATGCACTCTTTTTTGTGCAAACCTAGTTGGAAGCACATCTCAAATATATCCGCGAACAATACGACTTTAACTTTTGATGTGTCTGCAGCATAAACCTCCTTATTTGGCGGGCCCTCTTAATTCTCTGTTCTTGTAAATGTCTTAGACTTCTTAGTTACTTGCTTACTTGCCATTCATAGTGGCTTCTGCTATGTTTTTCACCTATTAGAGGGTTTGGAGGAAAAGCTGGAACTCATCGTCATTTTTTCGACTGCGTTAGCTGTTGCGCTATCGGGAGCCATGATGCCCGGCCCGCTTCTTACTGTAACCATTGGAGAAACGGTAAAAAAAGGCCAAAAAGCGGCTTTATTGTTGATTGTCGGGCATTCGATTCTTGAGCTACTGCTGGTTATCGGCTTTTCGTTCGGTCTTTCCGCGCTGCTTAACAACCCGAGCATCATTAGGGCCATAGGCATACTTGGGGGTAGCTTTTTACTCTGGATGGGCTACGGTATGGTTGTGGATACGTATCGGGGGAGGGTCTCACTCACTCTTGAAGCGGGCCAGGACAAGGCCAGACTCGGCCCGGTCGCCCAAGGAATCGCAACCAGTGTCTCAAATCCCTACTGGACATTATGGTGGGCGACGATCGGAGCAAAACTTGTCCTGGATTCATTAAAGCACGGGTGGCCCGGCCTGACCTCGTTTTATCTAGGGCATATCCTCGGTGATTTCTTTTGGTATGGCGCGGTTGCCTACATTATCGTTACCGGGAAGAGGTTTGTAACCGATCGCATATATCGGGGCACTCTCTTTGTTTGCGGGCTATTCTTGGTTGCACTTGCGGCGACTTTTATTTTTAACCTGCCCTTTTTCTAGTTAGAGGGGGTTATCTTTATCAACCTAAACTTTGACTTATATTACTGCTCAGCGTATTATTATGGCGAAACGCAATTAACCCTGCGGTTGAATGCATATATGGCTTCGTAAGATACGTTTATCAAGCTAGATTGGCTAGGAGGCATTGTGTCAAAACGGTTATTTTCTCTCTCTTTTATCGTCATTTCTCTTATTATTATCTCTTTGGCGCTTTCTCTGTCTGGTTGCTCTAAGCCGGTACCCCCGCAAGGTGCTTTTGAGCAAACCATAAAGATAGGCCTGATTTTGCCGCTAAAGGGAGATTATGAGAAATACGGCACGCTCTGCAAAAACGGCATCGATTTAGCGATCGATGAGATCAATGCCAAAGGCGGCGTCAATGGCAAAAATCTGGAGGTAATTCCGGGTAACGACACCTCGGATGGAAGAATTGCAGCAAGCATAGCCCTGAACTATGCCGAGGTGCAGAAGGTATCCGCCATAATCGGGCCTTATACCTCCGAATCAGCCCTACTGGCGGCCCCTATCGCCAACAGGGCAGGAGTGCCGATGGTCGCTATCCGCACATCGGAAACCAGTATCACAAAAATTGGCAATTATATTTTCAGGGCCTGTTATGTGGATACGTATCAGGGGACCATACTTGGACGCTTCGCCGGGCGGGATCTTAAAGCGAAAAAGGCTGCCGTAATATATAACAGCGGCGACAATGATGCAAAAACACTCATAAACAATTTCAAGCAAGAAATCGCGAAATATGGCGGCAAAGTCGAGACTATTCAGTCATACGATAGCAAGACAACCGATTTCACATTGCTGGTGAGCGAGTTGCAGAAGGTAAAGCCGGATGTGGTATTGCTCCCGGATTTTGAAGACAAAGCCGGTCAGATTATGAAAAAAGCGGCGGAGATGGGATTTAAAACTACGTATCTTGGCACCGATTTCTGGAACGTGGAGCGGCTGGTTAAGATTGCCGGGAAAGCGGCTGTCGGCAGTTACCTCACCGATCATTTCTCGCCGGAAGACCCAAACCCGCAAACGCAAAAATTTGTGGATAGCTATGATGGAGATTATGGGATCAAGCCCGGTCCTTCAGCGGCGTTGAGTTACGATGCGGTTATGCTTGTTGCTGAAGCGATGAAGAAGGCGGACTCGGCGGATCCTGAAAAAATAAGGGCTGCTTTGACCTCGATTAAGAATTTTAAGGGTGCTGCCGGAACTTATACCTTTGATACCGATAGGAATCCGATCAAGGGCGGGGTTATCCTAAAAGTGCTGGCTGATGGCCAGACGTTCGAAAAAAGAATTGAGCCGTAAACAGCATGTGGCTCTGATATAGTGTTAAGCGTAGCCTGGTGATCGCCAGGCTACTTTTTTGGAATTGTCGTGGCATAGTTAAGCGCGGGCGTTGCTATGCGATGGGGTCGATCGAGGTCCGCAGCAGTAGAAAACTTGGCAAATAAGGTTAATGAGACTATACTTGAGATGAAGATTGAGGATTGAGCTAAGGCCCGTAAAGGGTCATTTTTTATTATGTCTAGGTGATGCAATTGATCGGTGCCTGGTTTTTCGACCGTGTTCTAACCACAATTAAAAAGTACCATATGCTCGACATGGGTGATAGTGTGCTTGTGGCGGTCTCCGGTGGTCCGGATTCGGTTGCGTTGCTTTATTTCTTAAAACACATCGAGCCGCTCTATAACCTTCGGCTTCGCATCTTTCATCTCAATCACGAAATACGTGGTGCAGAAGCTGATAAGGATGCCGAATTTGTAGCCGCACTTGCCGCCCGACTCGATATACCGGCGATGCTTGAAAGCTACGACGTACCGGCGCTGATGGAGCGGGAGAGATTGTCATTGGAAGAAGCCGCTCGTGAGGCCAGGTATAGGCTCATGGATCGGCTTGCGGTTGAGCTTAAGATTGACCGTATCGCCCTGGCTCATCACGCGGATGATCAGGTTGAAACGTTTCTGATGCGCTTGATACGGGGGGCCGGCCTGGAAGGGCTGGCAGCGATGCAGCCGGTAAGAGGCATCTATATACGACCGTTTATCGACGTGAGCAAGGAGGATATTCTGGGCTATATCCGGGACAATGAGCTTGCTTATCGAGTCGATGCCTCCAACGAGGACCTATCGATTCTGCGAAACAGAGTGCGCTCTGACCTCGTACCCCTTTTAGCAAGCTATAACCCGCAGTTTAAAGGGTCAATCCTTAAGACGATTGAGATAGTCAGGGAGGACCAATCCCACTTAAGCGAGCTGACCGATGGGGTATTTGACCTTCTGGCTGAGGTTGGCGATGGGATTGTTAGGATTCAGATACAGGCGGTTGAGGCACAGCCGGTCTCTCTTAAGCGACGTCTTATCCGTAAATGTATCAAGTGGGCAAAAGCCGATCTACGTGGCATCGAGTTCAAGCATGTAGAGGCCATATTGGATGCGTTACAAAATGTTCCTGTGCGCTTTGAACTCGAGCTGCCTGGGGGTGTTATCGTATTTACTGAATATGAGCACTTGGTTTTTGCAAGAAAACAGCTGTTTGAAGGTCCTCCATTGAAACCGGTGAGGCTAATAGTACCGGGGATTACGCCGGTTGAGCCCCTGGGGATAGAGATAGAAACGCAGTATCATAATGCCGGCGATATAGTATTCGAGGGTGATGGGGATGTAGCTCATCTGGATGCCGATAAGCTCCCTGAAGAGCTTGAAATTCGCACCCGAAAACCGGGAGACTTTTTTGTGCCGTTTGGTATGATGGGAGAGAAGAAATTGCAGGATTTCTTCGTTGATGAGAAAGTTCCGAGAAGACAACGAGACAAGGTGCCAATAG
>NZ_PFNG01000120.1:18202-30267 GCF_002791875.1 Candidatus Aquicultor secundus
GACAAAGCGGGTATTGGTGTTGCGTCTAAAACCGCAACGGCGGTAATCGACATTACTTTGGTCAAAACAAAACCTTTGGTTTTTTTCGGAGGTAATTGGTGATATAGAGTAGTAACGATTCATGCGATTGGAGGAATGATGGAGGCAAACGTAACCGATCGGGTTTTATCTGATGATATTGAAGATGTAATAGTATCAGAAGAGCAGATCAAGCTGAGGGTACGGGAACTCGGTCGGCAAATAAGCGAGGATTATAGGGGCAAAGATCTTATGCTTGTCGGTATCTTAAGGGGTGCGTTTGTGTTTCTTGCCGACCTCATAAGGGAGATGGGTATCTCAGTCGAAACCGACTTTATTGCCATATCAAGCTACGGGTCGGCCTCGACGACTTCGGGAGTAGTTAGGATACTAAAAGACCTCGACGATGATATAGCCGATAAACATGTGCTGATAGTAGAAGATATTCTTGATACCGGCCTTACACTGAATTATCTGATTAAAAACCTGAGTTCGAGACGACCGGCAAGCCTTGAGATATGTTCATTTATCGTCAAAGAAGGCAAGCAAAGGGTACCGATACGGCTGAAGTACTCGGGATTTACCGTGCCGAACACGTTTGTGGTCGGATATGGCCTCGACTATGCGCAGATGTATAGAAATCTTCCTTTTATAGGAACCTTGAAGCGTTCTGTGTATGAGGATGACGCGATACTATAAAGGTTAAAATAGAGAATATGTATAAATTGTTCAGAGTCATTAATTGTGGTAGCATTTCAGTTATGAAACAAATGAGGAGAAGCTTGTTTGAAAAGGCTTTTTAGAAGCGCCGGCTTCTGGTTTTTAATACTCTTAGTGATTGTTTTGCTGGCAACGACGGCTCTCAAGCCCACAGCGAAACCGGATCAGCTGCAATATACTGATTTCGTCAAGCAGGTTAACCAGGAGCACGTGGCCAAAGTTGTGATTTTTGATAAGGACCACAGGCTCGATGGGCAGTACAAGGCCAGTTATAATAAGGGCGGGCAATTTACGCTCTACTATCCTTCACAGGATCAGACACTGGTCACACAGATGCAAAAACATAACGTGCAGATAACCGTCGACCCACAAAAAGAGACGGTTTGGTTATCGATAGTGTTGAATTTCTTGCCGTTCGTTCTCATCCTTGGGATATGGATGTTTATGCTCCAGCAAATGCAGGGTGGCGGCAACAAGGTGATGTCGTTTGGAAAAAGCCGTGCAAAGCGCCTCACCAAAGACTCTCCGCGGGTCACGTTTAAAGACGTTGCGGGTGTCGATGAGGCGGTTGAGGAATTGCACGAGATACAGGAGTTCCTGGCCAACCCATCCAAATTTCAGGCACTTGGCGCGAAGATCCCAAAAGGTGTTCTGCTTTACGGCCCTCCGGGGTCCGGCAAGACGCTTTTGGCGCGCGCCGTTGCAGGCGAGGCCGGAGTACCGTTCTTCTCGATAAGCGGCTCTGACTTTGTCGAGATGTTCGTCGGTGTCGGCGCATCGAGGGTGCGTGACCTGTTTGAGCAGGCTAAAGCAAATTCCCCGTGTATCATCTTTATGGATGAGATCGATGCTGTCGGTAGGCACAGGGGTGCCGGTCTCGGCGGAGGCCACGACGAGCGCGAGCAGACACTTAACCAATTACTGGTTGAGATGGATGGCTTTGACATTAAGGATAACGTTATCCTTATCGCGGCGACCAACAGGCCGGATATCCTTGACCCGGCGCTACTGCGCCCGGGCAGGTTCGATCGCCAGATCGTCGTCGACAGGCCGGATCTTAATGGAAGGCTGGGGATTCTTAAAGTTCATACAAAGGGTAAGCCGCTTGCAAAGGATATCGATATCGATGTTCTCGCCCGCAGGACTCCGGGATTTACCGGCGCGGATCTTGCCAACCTGGTGAACGAGGCGGCGCTCTTGGCGGCGCGTCACGGTAAAAAAGAGATCGACATGTTGGAACTTGAGGAATCCATCGATAGAGTTATCGCGGGTCCTGAAAGAAAGACCCGCCTGATAAGCGAGAAAGAGAAGAAGATAATCGCCTATCATGAGGCCGGGCACGCGTTGGTCGCACATACGCTTGAGCATGCCGACCCGGTTCATAAGATATCGATTATCCCGCGCGGGAGGGCGCTTGGGTACACCCTGACGCTCCCGACCGAGGATAAGTTCCTGGTATCGAAATCGGAACTTACCGACAATCTCGCCGTCTTCCTTGGCGGTCGGGTTGCGGAAGAGATGGTCTTCGGCGAAGTTACGACGGGTGCGCATGACGATCTGGATAAAGCGACAAAAGTTGCCCGTCAGATGGTGTGCGAGTACGGTATGAGCGAGAAGCTCGGGCCGCTCACCCTCGGCCAGAAGCAGGACCAGGTGTTCCTGGGGCGCGACTTTGCTTCACACCCGGATTACAGCCAGGAGATCGCCTATGAGATCGATAAAGAGATCAGGCGTATGGTCGATGAGGCGTTCAAGAGGGCCAAACAAATATTAACCGAGAAGAAATTAATTCTCGATCATATTTCGCAAGGTCTTATCGATAGAGAGACGCTGGAAAAGGGCGAGTTGCAGTTGATTCTTGAAGGAAAAGAACTTCTCCCAAAAGAAGTAGCTAGCGGTGAAACGACCGGGCCCGTTAAGGAGCAGAAACCGGCGGCAAAGGGTAAGGATGTACTCGATATGCCCGGCAAATTAAGGCCGGTCGAAGGTTAAGGCCGCAAGAACTATATGTTCAAGCTTATATGATTCGAAATACAAAAGGCCACGTTTACGTGGCCTTTTGTATTTCACATATTCGCAATTTGCGTGAATTATGACATAATATTCTAGTTGATCTGCAAATTACTTGCTGAAAGAGCTTAGAGTGCACGATTTTTAGGCCTGAAAGGGGGTTTCTTGTTTGGACAGGGAGAAGATTGAACAAGGGGTTCGCCTGATACTCGAGGGAGTCGGTGAGGATCTTAATCGCGAAGGCCTGTGGGATACGCCGCGGCGCGTTGCCTCGATGTACGAGGAAATCCTAAGCGGCATGAACCAGGATGCGATCAAACTACTGGGTGTAACGTTTGGCGAGAACCATGATGAGATGATCATGGTAAAAGATATACCGATCTATTCGGTCTGCGAGCACCACCTCATGCCGTTTATCGGAAAAGCTCACGTCGCCTATATCCCGGGCGAGGATGGAAGGGTGACCGGCATTAGTAAACTCGCTCGGGTGGTGGATGTCTTTACGAAACGGCTGCAGGTTCAAGAGAGACTGACTACACAAATCGCAGATTCGATGGTGGAGGCGTTAAAGCCTAGAGGCGTTATGGTGGTCGTTGAGGCCGAGCATCTTTGTATGACGATGCGAGGCGTAAAAAAGCCCGGCTCTACTACGGTTACCTCGGCGGTCAGGGGTATTTTCAGAAGCCGTGGAGCCGCGCGTGCCGAGGCACTGTCACTCATCAAAGGTGAGTAAAAGGGGACATATAAAAGGGAGATATGGTAGTGAGGTCACGAGTTTTATGCATAGATAACCCTGAGGATGCCAGAACGATGCTTGCAGGGCTGGATGTTTCTGCCCAGGGCATCGATATCATGGCGTCTAAAGCCATCCATCGTATAATAACTATCTCGGATATCGATTCGCGTGCGGCAAATATCATCAAGCAGGAAATGCTCTCGCGCGGTGGCGAGGCCGCCGCCCCCTGGGTTCTCTATAAGATGGACCTGCGAAAAGTGGATATGATTCTCATGGGCACGCTGCGCCAGTATGATGAGCTGTGCGAAAAGCTCGTTATGCAGCCATTTGGCCTAAAAGCGCTTGTCCGACAAATTAAGGACGCGCTTAGCAACTATGACAAACAACCGCCCGTGATAGAGGCCGGCCGTTTTAGGCTTGACCTTGCGGCAAAGACCACCATTATGGGCATTCTCAATGTAACGCCGGATTCGTTTTCCGATGGCGGCCGTAATTTCGATTTCGCGGTAGCCGTCGAGCTGGCAAAGCGCATGGTTGATGATGGAGCCGGTATCATTGATATCGGCGGGGAGTCGACGCGCCCGGGAGCCGATCCGGTCGGCCTTGACGAGGAACTCAGGCGAACTATCCCGGTTATCGAGACGCTTGCGGGTGAGCTTGATGTTCCTATCTCGATCGATACTTACAAGCCCGAGGTTGCCAAGCGCGCGCTTGACGCCGGAGCTACCATTATCAACGATATCAGCGGATTGCGCGATGAAAAGATGCCGGAGCTTGCCATCGAGCGGAATGTGCCGGTAATCGTCATGCATATGAAGGGTACTCCGCGAGATATGCAGCAGAACCCGGTCTACGAAGACGTTGTTGCCGAGGTTGCCGATTGGCTCGACCGGCAAGCCGAAAATGCGATTGCAGCGGGGCTTCCCAGCGAAAAAATCCTTATCGATCCGGGAATCGGTTTTGGCAAAACCCGCGATCATAACCTTGAGATTATGAGGCGGTTCTCTGAGTTTAAGAGCCTCGGGTATCCGATTGTGCTTGGTGCCTCTCGAAAAGCGTTTATTGGGGCCGTTCTTGATCTGCCGGCGGATGAGCGTGTAGAAGGCACAATAGCAAGCGTTGTCTATGGGGTTACCCGGGGTGCTAATATCGTGCGAGTCCATGACGTGAAAGAAGTCGCGAGAGCATGCAAGCTTGCCGACGCGATTATTATGGGAGCGGAATAAGTAGTGGTTGCAAGTGGTGGTAGCAAATAGTGGTTGAAATGGCAAAGGTGTTTCTAAGCCTTGGTTCGAATCTTGGCGATCGCGTTATGCAGCTGAGACAAGCCGTTCGCGCCATCGCTGATCACGAGGCCGTCGAACTGGTGAAAAGCTCCTCGGTATACGAGACCGAACCGGTCGGGGATGTGCCGCAGCAGAATTTTTACAATATCGTTATTGAGGTTACAACCGATCTTTCGCCCCATGAGCTACTCGAGTTGGCTCACACGGTTGAAAGGAGCCTTAATAGGAAAAGAAAGCTACATTGGGGACCCAGAACCATAGACGTTGATATTCTTCTCTACAACAACTCACTAATTAATGAAGAAGACCTTGTCATACCTCACCCAGAAATGTTAAAACGCGCTTTTGTCCTCGTCCCGCTTCTCGAAATCGAGCCGGATATCGTACTTCCCCGTGGTGAAGTAGCATTAGATTATCTTCACGAAGTAGCAGGACAGAAGGCCGAAAAAATTGGCAGTTTAGTGTGATGGCGTTATAATGAGCACGGGGTACCAACAGACGCAAGCGGCGATAAAGCCGTAAAATATGTAAGAGGTGTAAGTGATTTGAGCTGCGATACGAATATGGTTAACGAGATACAGAGGTTAAAGAAGGAGCGGAACGCGATAATTCTCGCCCACAACTACCAGGTGGCCGAGGTGCAGGATATAGCCGATTTTGTCGGCGACTCGCTTCGTTTAAGCCAGCAAGCGGCCGCCACCAGTGCCGATGTGATAGTTTTCTGCGGTGTGCATTTTATGGCGGAGACTGCGGCAATCCTGTCGCCGACTAAAACCGTTCTGCTTCCCGATATCAACGCCGGCTGCCCCATGGCGGATATGGTGACGGCGGATGAACTGAGGGAATTTAAGGCTCAACACCCGGGAACGCCGGTTGTGACGTATATAAATTCAAGCGCGGAGGTGAAGGCCGAGAGTGATTATTGTTGTACCTCGGCCAACGCTGTAAAAATAATCGAGGCGATTGATGCTGATGAGATCATTTTTGTTCCCGACCAGCATCTCGGCCACTATGCGGCAACTAAGACATCAAAAAATATTATCCTTTGGAAGGGCTATTGCCCGACACACCGCAGGATTACCCCGGAGGAGCTTACAAAACAAAAAGAAGCCCACCCTAACGCAAAAGCGGTCGTTCACCCCGAGTCTTTGGCGGAGGTAATCGCGCTGGCGGATGCCGTGGCAAGCACAGAGGGCATTCTTCGCTACGCCAGAGAAACAGATGCCAAGGAGTTCATCATCGGAACCGAGGTCGGGATACTTCACCGCCTGCGTAAGGAAAACCCGGATAAGGTGTTTTATCCCGCGTTTGAACGGGCAATCTGTCCGAACATGAAGAGAACAACGCTTGAGAAAGTCCTCTTCTCGCTGCAGGACATGGAACACGTGATTACGGTACCCGAAGATATAGCAGCACTCGCGAAACGCGCAATTGATAGGATGCTGCAGATTGTTTAATAAACAATGATATGTTTAAGTTTATTTAAAGAGCTGAAAGCTAAAAAATGATTCCCAGGTATTTGGTTAACTTTAATACGGACAACATTGATAAAGTAGTAACCGACGTCGTAGTCGTAGGAAGCGGTGTGGCCGGTCTTTCTGCGGCGCTTGAGATATCCAAACAATTCGACGTGGCCCTCGTTACAAAAAGCGAGCTAAAAGAGACCGCCACCTGGTACGCCCAGGGTGGGGTTGCGACCGCCGTCAGCCCGGAGGATTCTCCGAAGCTGCATCTAAAAGACACCCTTGAAGCGGGCGCCGGCTTGTGCGATCGGGAAGCCGTCGATGTCCTCGTAAACGAGGCTTCCGATCGCATCGGTGAGCTTATCCGGCTTGGAGCAAAATTCGATTGGCAGGGCGATCACATCGGGCTCTCACGGGAGGGCGGGCACCATCTGGCCAGGATTTTGTACTCAGGGGACACCACCGGTAGCGAAATCGAGGCCACCCTGATCCGAACGGCCGAGGCGTGGAAAAGCGTCCAGGTGTTTGAGCACAGGTTCAGCCTGGATGTGCTGGTAGAGAATGGACGCTGTGCCGGGGTCGTCTGTCTGGATGAGCCTACGGGGCGGCTTGTCGTTCACTTTGCAAAGGCGGTTATCCTGGCTACGGGCGGGGCCGGACAACTGTTTTCTGTTACTACCAATCCCGTGATTTCAACCGGTGACGGCATTGCAATGGCGTATCGCGCAGGTGCGGTAGTCACCGATATGGAGTTCATACAGTTTCATCCGACAGCGCTTGACAGCGACTCCATGCCGAGGTTTCTCATCACTGAAGCTCTGCGTGGCGCGGGGGCGTACTTGAGGGATTGTAACGGTGAGCGCTTTATGGTCGGCAGGCACCCCCTGGCAGAGCTTGCGCCAAGGGATGTGGTGACCAGAGAGATGGTTCGCGTGATGCACCGTTGTAACGATAGCCCGATCTATCTCGACGCGACCCACTTGCCTAAGGAGAAACTAAAAAAGCGCTTTCCAAATATATGGGCACACTGTCGCGAGAACGGGATTACTATCTCAAAGGACTTTATCCCGGTCAGGCCGGCGGCGCATTACACAATGGCCGGCGTTAAAACGGACCTGGACGGTCGTACCAATATCCCGGGTCTTTACGCAACGGGGGAGACCGCATGCACCGGCGTGCACGGCGCGAACCGTCTTGCAAGCAACTCGCTTCTTGAGGGCCTTGTGTTTAGCAAACGGATTACCGATACCGTTATCGCGAAACTCTCGGAAGAGGGGCAGGAGACAAACCCCAACCTTCGCATCGCGTGTGATATGGATAGGGTGCAGACTGAGATCGATTTTAAGAAGGAGCGCCGGTGGCTTCAGAAACTTATGACGGATTATGTCGGGGTCGTCCGCTCAGAGAAAGGCCTTGAATACGCAATTTCTCAACTTGATTCCAAAAGCGGGCTTCTTAAGGCCGGGTTTGTCAATCCCGAAGGATTTGAACTGCAGAATATGCTCACGCTTGCCGGGCTCGTTGCAAGATCCGCGCTGGAGCGCAAAGAATCTCGCGGTGTTCATTACCGGGAGGATTATCCCGAGCCAAGCGATGAATGGCTGCGTCATATCGAGTACCGTTTAACGGAGGATGCCGTTGCGCTATAACACCTTGCCGGATAAAGAGATCGAGCAGGCGATACGCATAGCAATAGAAGAGGACTTTGGCACGTCGGGCGATGTCACCTCAAAAGCAGTCATCGGCAGCGGAATCACGATGCACGCGCAGATGCTTGCAAAAAGCCCCGGGGTAATCGCGGGCCTTACCGTCGCCGAGCAGACGTTTAAACATCTCGACCAGAATATCATTTTTACACCCCTCGTTTCCGAAGGCGATTTTGTCGAAGCCGGCGCTAGAATTGCCGAGGTTTCCGGTGATGCGCGGGCCGTCCTTGGGGCCGAGAGAACCGCACTTAATTTCGTTCAGCACCTATCAGGGATTGCGACTGAGACCCGTACCTATAAAAAAGAAATCGAAGGCTATAAAGCACAGCTTCTAGATACGAGAAAAACCACACCGGGGCTTCGCTACCTCGAAAAATATGCGGCCCGCGTCGGGGGTGCCGTTAACCACCGCTACGGTCTTTTTGACCAATTTCTTATTAAAGACAACCATATCAAGGCGGCGGGCGGTATTGGGGAGGCCGTGCGCAGGGCGCGTGGCTACAACCAAGACCTCAAAGTCGAAGTAGAGGCCGAGACCCTGGATGAGGTCAAAGAGGCTCTGGAAGCGGGCGCCGATATTATCCTGCTCGACAACATGGATATCATTCTGCTCAAGGAATCGGTTGCATTGATAGGTGACAAAGCCCTCACGGAGGCCTCCGGCGGTGTCACGCTTGCCACAATAGCCGCGGTAGCCGCGACCGGAGTAGATCGCATCTCGGTCGGCGCTATCACCCAGGCGGCAAAGCCCCTCGATATCTCGCTGGACGTCACGGACGGGTCGAAAGCCGATGAATGAGAGTCAAGTTAGTCAGGAGGCGACGTGAAGGGGCACTCGACGGAGGCGGCGGTAATAAAAGCGCTTAAAGAAAAACACGGCGACTGCGACTATATCTCGGGCGAGGATTTGGCCGCTCAATCATCCATCTCGCGTGCCGCTATCTGGAAGCATGTCAAGAGCCTGAGACAGAAGGGCTATGAGATTGAAGCCACGCCACGCCGTGGATACCGTTTGCTGTCGTCTCCCGATGCGCTTCTTGCCGAAGAGCTATTTCCTCTGCTGGCGACCACAACGTTTGGCAGAACTATCGTATACAAGGACACGATCGACTCGACAAACCGTTATGCGAAAGAACTTGCCGAGAAAGGCGCGGAGGAGGGAACCGTGGTTATAGCCAACGAGCAACGTCGGGGCAAAGGGCGCCTTGACCGCAGATGGGTATCCCCACCGGGCGGTATCTGGCTCTCAATAATTCTGCGGCCCGCCATCCCTCTGCAAGAGGCCTCAAAGTTCACCCTTCTGGCCGCTGTCGCGGCAGCCCGAGCGATTGAGACAGCCGGTCTAAATCCTGAAATAAAATGGCCCAACGATATCCTTATCGGCGGGAAGAAAGTTTGCGGGATTCTGCTCGAGATTAGCGCTCAATCCGATCGCATCGACTACCTGGTTATAGGCCTCGGGATTAACGCCAACAACGATCTTGATACTATCCCCATCGACAGCCGAGAACACGCGACGACTCTCGCTGCCGCCCTGGGCAAAAAGATAGACAGGCGCTCTCTTGTCGCGACACTGCTCCTCGAGCTAGAGAATAGGAGCAAAACCTTGCTCGCGGGGGGCTGGCAGGAAATTCTGGACGAATGGATGAAGCGTTGTCGGATGTTTGGCCGGCATATTATCTTACGTATGCTGCATGGTGAGGTCGAGGGCGAGTTTGTTGGAGTCGATCAATCCGGCGCGATACGGATACAACTGCCCGGTGGGGAGATCAAGTCGTTTGCCGCCGGGGATGTGAGCGTCAAGAAACAACGCTTGACTTAAGATAACGCTCGCCTATAATTGTAAACCATAAATAATAATATGGTTTACAATTAGAAGGAGAAGGCGCTCTCATGAATATATCCGCGATGGTAAAAGCCGCACTTCTAGCCGCACTTGCCGCTGTTGCCGCTCAAATAGCCATACCGCTCCCCTTTAGTCCCGTACCGATAACGCTACAAGTTTTCGTTCCACTGCTCGCCGGGGCGGTCTTGGGGCCCTTTTACGGGACCCTCAGTATGATTATCTATGTGTTAATGGGGGCTATAGGGCTTCCGGTGTTTGCCAAGGGCGCGGCGGGGCTTGGCGTTGTCATCGGCCCGATGGGAGGCTATCTTCTTGGATTTATAGCGGCGGCTTTTATTGTCGGGATTATCGTTACAAAAATCGGCAATACTACCGGCAAGCTCATTATAGCGATGAGCGCCGGTGTGCTGATTATCTATACGCTGGGCGTTGTTCAACTCGCCCTGATATCCAGATTAACGCCGGTCCAAGCCATCCTGGCGGGCGCTGTGCCGTTTATCATTCCCGACTTTATAAAGGCCGTTATTGCGGCTACTATCGCAAGGAGGATAGGCTTTGCGACAAGTGGGGATGATACTGATACTTAGGCTTGCAGATATCCAGATGCGAAGCGAACCTTGCAAAAGTTTGCATGCTATTTTCTTAGCAAGATATGATATAATTAAATGGAGTTTCGCCTATAAAAACCTATGGAAGTGATCGATATGGCTCTTAAAGATAAACCTATGGAAGTGACCTCCATGACGCTTGAAGATGCTATATTTTCAAGACGAACAGTGCGCAACTTCAAATCCGATCCGGTGCCCAAAGAACTCCTGGGAAAGGTGGTTGAGGCCGGAATTGCCGCACCGTCACCGCTTAACAGCCAACCCTGGAGTTTTATTGTGGCAACAGGCAAGGTAAGAGATGAGCTTGTTAAAATTATCCGTAAATTCCCGGCATACCTGGCGGACATATTGGCGCTCTACCCCAAAGAGCTGTCCCAGTTCATGAGCGAGGAGCAGATAGAAGACTTTGCAAAAGACCTTGGAGGAGCGCCCGCCATAATCTTCGTCACCGTATCTAAGAAAACCAACAAATACGCACACGCACATAAGGTCGATCTCATTGCCTGCGCCGGTGCCATACAGAACATGCAGCTTATGGCCTGGTCGCTGGGACTTGGGGCGGTATGCTTGACCTCGGCCCTATGGGTGGAATCGGAGATTATGAACTACCTTGGTTTAAAAGGCCGGGAGCTTGTCACGGTGATGCCGATAGGATATCGACTCTTCGATCCGGACCCACAGCCCCGGGATCACTTTACTACCACCTGGCTGGGATTTTAAAAAGAACCCATTCCACGTTTATTAACAACATTTATTACAACAATATTTATTACACTTGCTAAAGCAAAGGGTTGGACGTATTATTTTTTTATCCGGATTTTTTCAACGAGGTAATCTGATTGCAACCGCGCATGTTGCTGGTTATAGATATCGGAAATACGCATACCGTGTTGGGCTGTTTTGAACAGCGGCGGCTAAAAGCCAGCTGGCGCATTGCAACACGCCGTGATGCAACGGCTGATGAGGTGGCCGTTGCAATCTCCAACCTCTTTCATTTAAACGGGTTTACCCTGGCGGATGTCGAGGCCGTTGCGATTGCTTCGGTCGTGCCGTCGCTCACCGCATCATTTTTAGAGATGTTCACCGAAATATTTAAAACCGATGCCCTGGTTGTGGGACCGGACACGGATACGGGGGTACCGATTCTCTACGACAACCCGCAAGAAGTCGGGGCAGACAGGATCGCCAACGCCGTTGCCGGCTTTGAGTTATACGGCGGCCCGCTTATCGTGGTCGATTTTGGTACCGCGACGACCTTTGACGCGATTACCGAGCGCGGGGAGTATCTTGGCGGCTCGATTGCTCCGGGTATCGAAGTATCATCCGAAGCCCTGTTTAAGCGCGCTGCACGGCTCTCGCGAATCGACCTCGTTACCCCGTCGCGCGCCATCGGAAGGGATACGCGCAGTAGCGTTCAATCAGGCCTTATTATCGGTACCGGCGGTATGGTCGATCGGATTGTCGAGCGTTTTGAAACTGAAATGGGCCACCTAAAGCATGTCGTTGCCACGGGAGGTCTCGCCGGGCTCATAGCCCCGGAGTGCAAGCGTCTTACGGCGGTCGATCCTACACTTACACTTACCGGCCTGCAAAGAATTTTTGAAAGAAATCAGTCCAACCGAATCCATCCACTTTCTCACGATAGCGGCCTTATATAAGAATTTATGTAATA
>NZ_PFNG01000120.1:30282-44091 GCF_002791875.1 Candidatus Aquicultor secundus
TTGAATATTTTCCAGAAAGGAAGGATGTTTGTGTGGAAGACGGCTTTAACTAGTTTAGTGTCGGCGGTAATAGGCGGGTTGTTGGTGTTTTTTGCTCTGCAAGCGACAGTGCCCGTTACCAAGGGGAAAGTCATCAATCAGGTCGTCCGGGAATCGGGCGGGCAAAAAACAACCGGAGGGTTAACCGGAGGCGACATATACAAGCGTTTTGCCCCGGGTGTTGTTCATATAAAGTCGGTGTTTACCGGTGTGAGGAGCGACTTTTTCGGGTTTAGCGTTCCCTTGCAACAGGAAGCCGATGGCTCAGGTTTTATCGTCGACAAATCGGGCCTTATTGTAACCAATGCCCACGTGGTCCAGGATTCGAACTCCACGGCGAACAAAATCACGGTGCTTATGGGTGATCAGCAAGAGGTGAGTGCAAAGCTTCTCGGTACCGACCCCAGCACGGATATCGCCGTGCTAAAGATCGATCCGCAAGGAAAGACGCTGAGGGTGCTCGATCTCGGCGATAGCTCGAAACTTCAAGTAGGCGACGACGTGTACGCAATCGGCTCGCCGTTCGAACTTGACGGTACGCTAACGCAGGGTATCGTAAGCGCCATAAATAGGACCATCGACTCACCAAATCAACAGTTTAAAATCAGGGGTGCTATCCAGACCGATGCAGCGGTAAATCCTGGTAACAGCGGCGGACCGCTTTTAAACGCATTTGGCGAAGTTGTCGGGATAAACTCGCAGATCGCCTCGAACTCGGGTAGCTTTGCGGGTATCGCATTCGCCATCCCAAGCAACACGGTAAAAGAGATCGTCGGGCAAATTGAGAAAAGCGGAAAGGCCAGCCACCCGTGGCTCGGCATCGGCGGCATAGAGGTCGGCAAAGATATGGCAAAGCTTCTCAAGCTTCCGGTCGACCACGGTGTTATGATAGCCCAGGTAGTACCGGGAAGCCCGGCTGAAAAAGCAGGACTTAAAGCCAGCAGCCAAAGCCTTGTTAATAGCCAAACGGGCCAGCGAATTCCGGTCGGCGGCGATATCATCGGCAAAATTGATACCATCAGCGTCCTTACGATGGATGACATCTTGAATTTTGTTGAAAAACACAAAGTTGGCGATAGGGTTACCCTCGAGGTATATCGCGGTAAAGAAAAGAAGCAAGTCACATTTGCACTGGGTGAGCGCCCGCAGAATTTAGTGCAGAGCCCGCAAAACTAGGTATAGAGCCCACCCTACATATTGTAACCAGAGGCCTCTTGGTAACACGGCACGGGAGCCGGTTAAACCAAGAGGCTTTTCTTGTTGAACTATTATTGTGCTTGGTTTAAAATGTGGTTTGAATGTACACAATTTTGTGCACAAAGGAAGATATGAGACTAGTAAGGATCGGCGACAAATTAGTCGACCGCGACCGGCTCTCAAATATTATTACCGAGATATTGCATCGTCGTGCCGTCGGCGCAACGCAGCAGGAAGTGGCCCTCTCGATGGGTGTTGAGAGGTCATTTGTGTCGCATTTGGAAGGCCTCGCCGAAGTCAGACGCGGTAATCGTATAGCGGTTATAGGGTTTCCCATAGCAAACAAGGACGACATCGAGAACGTGGCGCAGGACTTTGCGGTTGATTTCGTTTATATCTTAAGCGAGGCCGAGCGCAAGGAATATGTAGGCAGAAAAAGCAGCGCCGAGATATTTAACGAGCTGCTCGACATTCTTGCCAGCCTGAAGGACTACGACGTCGTTATATTCCTGGCCTCGGACAAACGCATCGCGACCATGGAAAAGATACTGGACAGGGAGATTATCGGTGTACCGATCGGAAACTCGCCGATACGGCGCGACCGGAAGGTCGACCCGAAGATGCTCTACGATGTTCTGACGAATGTGACAGAAGGGAAGGAACCGGGCGATGAAGCGTATAGTAAGCGCAAGTTTAGGATCTTCAAAAAGAAACCACAAGGTCGAGGTTAACCTCCTTGGAGAAGACTTGACAATCGAGCGCATCGGGACCGATGGAGATTTCGATAAGGCCAAGGAAATGCTACGGCAACTCGACGGCAATGTTGATGCCATCGGCCTTGGCGGCATCGATCTTTACCTGGTAGCGGATGGTAAGAAATATATTATAAGAGATGCGCAAAAGCTCAGGTCGGTTGTCAAAACGACACCGGTTGTAGATGGAAGCGGCCTCAAGGATACACTTGAGCGTGAGGTGGTGCGCTACCTTGCAAATGACGCGAAACTGCCGCTGGCGCAGAAAAAAATCTTGATGGTGAGCGCTGTCGACCGCTTTGGCATGGCTGAAGCACTCCACGAGCTTGGATGCGAAATCCTCTTCGGCGACCTTATTTTCGGCCTTAACCTGCCAATTCCGATACACACGATGGGCTCGTTTAAAGTGCTTGCCAAGATGATATTACCGGTAGTTACCAAAATGCCATTTAAGATACTTTACCCGACCGGCAGCAAACAGGAAAAAGAGCCATCCGAGAGTTATGCCAAGCACTATCGGGAGTCGGATGTCATCGCCGGCGATTACCTCTTTATTCGTAAATACATGCCGAAAGATATGCGTGGCAAGTGGATACTTACCAACACCACCACCAAGCAAGACGTTGACGATTTGCGCGAACGTGGTGTGGAGCTGCTAATCACAACAACCCCCGTCTTTGAGGGGCGTTCGTTCGGCACCAACGTGCTCGAGGCAGCCTTGCTATCGCTTTTGGGTAAGAAATGGGAAGAGGTAACGCCTCAGGATTATCTAGATATTTTAAAAAAACTTAATTATATACCCAGGATTGAGAAGTTAAACTAACGATGCATGGGCTTAGCCCTGCGTTGTTTCATTAAGGAGATGCTATGGAGACTTTTGGCTTTTTAGTGCATCCAATGGATATCAACGATGTCACGAAGAAGTATAAAATCGCGAATAAAATTAATCCCAAAGTTGTCGCCAGCGTGCTGAAGCGCCGTAGGCCTTTTGTAATCTCTGAGATAACCGGCATAAAATCGATTACCGGCAAAGAGGCCATGGGCTGGTTTATCATTGTTCCGTTCCTGCCGCACCAGTTTTATGATCTTGATCAGGATTACGTGATTGAAAAAATCGCCAAGGCATGTGAGATCGGCAGAAAAGAGGGCGCCGGCATTATTGGTTTAGGCGCCTTTACGGCGATTCCCGGAGATGGCGGCAGAGTGGTCGATAACCTTTCTAAGGTACCGATTACCACGGGAAATACTTACACCGTTGCGACTGCGATCGAGGGGGCGGTAGAGGCGGCGTCGCGCATGGAGATAGATATCTCAGCCGCCACGCTTGCTGTGGTCGGTGCGACCGGATCGATTGGAAGCGCAGCTACCCAGGTTTTGGCAGATCGGGTTGGCGAGGTCGTATTGATCGGGCGAGATCAGAAAAAACTTACCAATCTGAGCGAGCAGGTAAAGGCCAAAAACAAACATGTTAAAACTTCCACATCTGTTTCTTCAATCCGCTCCGCAGATATCATCATCACCGTGACCGGAGCCGCGAATACCGTTATCGATCCGGATGACGTAAAACCGGGTGCGGTCATCTGCGATGTTGCTCGGCCCAGGGATGTCGCAGAACTCGTGGTGAAACGCCGAAAAGACGTGTTGGTAATCGATGGCGGCATTGTAAAAGTCCCCGGGCAGGTTGATATACATGCTCTCACAGGGTTGCCAAAGGGAACGGCGTTGGCGTGTATGGCCGAGACTATGATGCTTGCCCTAGAGGGAAAATACGAAAGCTATTCAATCGGCAAAGATATAAGCCTCGATAAAGTAAACGAGACCCTGGCGTTTGCGAAAAAGCATGGGTTTAAACTGGCTGGGCTTAGAAGCTTCGAGAAAAAACTCTCCGATGCCTACATTAACAAAGTGCGTGAAAATGCGGGCATTAAGATGGCAGCCATACGATAATTTCGAACTTCGAATTACTAATGTCGAACGAATGTGGTCGAAAATGAGGGTTCACCACCTAGCCCTCCCTTGAGGGAGGAAATTTAATCAATTGTTTTTAATTCGAATTCGTAATTCGAAAGCTAATCCAATATGAGTTTCTGCCGATATTACTTTTAAGTTTTTAGAAGTAAATTCGCATCCCCGTTTAAAGTTTTTTTCGTTGCACAAATAGTCGCATGAATAGTTGATATAACTAAGTGATCTTAACATTAATGCTGTCGTTCGACCGTGTTTAAAATGCAGGTAGGGACTTGTCTCCCTGCAAAAGCGCGAAATATTTTGACAAGTTAAGAGCATTTTCCTATAATACGTAGCTAGTTCGCATGAAACCAGCACTGTTGGTGAGTGCTTCTTACATGTAAAGGAGCGAAAGGTTTTGTCAGAGAAAGAAATTATACTCACAAAAGACGGTCACAATAAATTAATTGAGGAACTACGTCATTTAGAGACGACTCGTCGCAAGGAAGTCGCCGCGAGGATCAAGGAGTCGATCGAGTTCGGTGACTTGAGCGAGAACTCTGAGTACGATGATGCAAAGAACGAGCAGGCGTTTGTCGAGGGCAGGATCATGCAGATCAATGATATGCTCTTACTGGCAAAGATCATCGAAGATGGCAACAACGGCGGTAAATCAAGGAAAGTCTCGGTTGGCTCGTTCGTCTTGCTGCTCGATCTTGAGTTTGGCGATGAGGAGGAGTACCAGATTGTCGGCTCGTTTGAGGCGGATCCAACGAATCACAAAATATCCAACGAATCTCCGGTCGGATGCGCTATAATGGGTAAGAAGGCGGGGGATGTCGTCCGGGTACGTGTTCCAGAAGGATTCCTGGAATATAAAATTATTAAAATCAGACAAAATAACAAAGCAAAGACCGACGGAGAATAATGCAGAAGGATTCGGAAGTAGAAGTATCCGAAAATATAGAGAACATAAATCAACTTATGAAACAAAGACTCCAGAAGCTGGAAGAGATGAGGGCTTCTGGAGAAACTGCGTTTAAATCTAAATTCGCACGCACCCACCTTCTGGCCGATGTCATCCATGCATACTCTGAGATCGAACCGGGTGAGAACACCGGGCAGGAGGTTACGGTAGCCGGGCGTATTATGGCTATCCGCAGGCATGGCAAGGCAAGCTTCATGGCCCTTAAGGATCGCACCGCGAGCATTCAGCTGTTCCTCTCTCTCGGCACGCTTGGGGAGGAGAATTATAAGAAGTTTCTCGATTATGATATCGGTGATATCGTTGGCATAACCGGTACGGTATTTAAAACCAGGCGCGGTGAGCTTTCAATCGATGTAAAGGACTTTACGCTGCTCACCAAATCGTTGCGGCCGCTTCCTGAGAAATGGCACGGCTTAAAGGATGTCGAGACCAGATACCGCCAGCGTTACGTAGACCTTATCATCAACCCACATGCGCGACAGACGCTTCTGACCAGGGTTAAGGTGGTTAAAGCTATTCGCAAATGGCTCGACAACCGCAATTTTCTGGAGGTGGAAACGCCCATGCTGCAGGCGATCCCCGGCGGGGCGACCGCACGGCCGTTTATCACACACCACGAGGCGCTTGATATCGATCTTTATATGAGAATCGCACCGGAGCTGTACTTAAAGCGCCTTATCGTCGGCGATCTTGAGCGCGTGTACGAACTCAACCGCAACTTCCGCAACGAGGGACTCTCGGTCAGGCATAACCCGGAATTTACCATGCTTGAGGTTTATCAGGCTTATGCTGATTATATCGATATGATGAACCTTTGTGAGTCGCTAATCAAATATGCCGCCGAAGAAGCCGTTGGTACATTAAAGCTTACCTATCAGGAGCAGCCGATCGATCTGTCGGGAGAATGGCAGCGCCTTACCATGATCGAGTCGATTGAAAAATACGGTGGGGTGAAAGTATCCTTCGACCAGAGCCTTGATGAGCTAAGAAAAATCGCATCCGAACACGGCATCAGGCTGGAAGAGCACTACGGCAAGGGACGTATCATAAACGAGTTCTTTGAAAAACTGGTTGAAGGCAAACTTTGGCAGCCCACCTTTGTCACCGATTATCCAACGGAAATCAGCCCGCTTGCCAAGAAAAAACCCGACAACCCCGATGTTACCGAGAGATTCGAGCTGATTATTATCGGTCTTGAAGTCGGAACCGCGTTTTCAGAGTTAACGGACCCCGTCGACCAGCTTACGAGGTTTGAGGCGCAGGTAAAACTGCACGAGTACGGCGACGAGGAAGCCCCGAAAGCAGTTGATTACGATTACGTGCGCGCCCTCGAATACGGTATGCCCCCAACGGGCGGGCTCGGCATCGGTATCGATCGCCTCGTCATGCTTCTTACTGATAACTACTCGATTCGCGAGGTTATCAGCTTTCCCCACATGAGGCCGGAGAAGGGTTAAAACCCCTGTTTTCTTTCTACAAGCCGGTATCTAAATTCACATGTAATTGCTATCTAGTCTTTAATGAATTAGGGTATGATAACCGATATATAGTACCAATACTTATGGGATCCTTAAACTTGTTATCTTGTTAGAATCAACGAGCTAGTGGATAGAAACCGCTATAGGTACTTACGACACCTTGGTTGCTTTCGCCGTGAGTGTTGATACATGGTAAAATGAACTCAACTGTTTGTCTCAAAATAAATGTGGGCATATTACAGTTGATAGCTGCGCAAATATTGTTTAGAAGGTGCATTGAGGCTAAGCTAGAGATAATAGAAGGGAGAATAAGCCGTGTTTGAGCGATTCACCGAGAGAGCGCGCCGAGTCGTCGTCTTCGCACAAGAAGAAGCGCGCATGCTGAATCAAAACTACATAGGAACAGAGCACCTTCTCCTGGGCTTGATTAGGGAAGAAGAAGGAGTGGCAGCTAGGGCACTTCAGAGTCTGGGCATCAGCTTGTATGATGTTCGTGCGCAGGTTGAAGAGATAATCGGCCGGGGCACCTCCGCTCCGGTTGGTCATATCCCGTTTACGCCACGAGCCAAGAAAGTGCTTGAACTTTCTCTCCGGGAAGCTCTTCAACTCGGGCACAACTACATTGGAACCGAGCATATCCTTTTAGGTCTTATTCGAGAAGGCGAGGGAGTGGCTGCGCGGGTGTTGTACAACCTGGGTGCCGATCTTGACCGCGTGAGAAACCAGGTTATACAGCTCTTGAGCGGTTATTATGGTAAGTCTGGTAGCGAGACCAGTAGCTATGGTAGGTCATATGGCGGCAGTTCTCTGCTTGATGAGTTCGGTCGCAATCTCACCCGGCTTGCTCACGAGAAGCAGCTCGACCCGGTTATCGGGCGCGAGAAAGAGATCGAGCGGGTTATGCAGATATTAAGCCGTAGGACGAAGAACAACCCTGTCCTAATCGGCGAGCCGGGCGTCGGCAAAACCGCAGTTGTTGAGGGGCTTGCCCAGAGGATAGCCAACAACGAAGTGCCGGATATCCTTAAGAATAAGGAGATATACACCCTTGATTTAGGCGCGCTGGTCGCCGGGTCGAAGTACCGCGGCGAGTTTGAGGAGCGCTTAAAGAAGGTTATGAAAGAGATACGCGAGCGGGGGGATATTATCCTGTTCGTGGATGAGATGCATAACCTGGTGGGCGCAGGTGCCGCCGAGGGTGCGATTGACGCTGCAAGTATACTAAAACCCGCACTTGCAAGGGGCGAGTTGCAGACGATAGGTGCGACCACGCTCGACGAATATCGCAAGCATGTGGAGAAAGACGCTGCTTTGGAAAGAAGGTTCCAACCGATCAAGGTCGGTGAGCCTTCGGTTCAGGAGACCGTAGACATCTTGAAGGGTTTACGCGAACGCTATGAGGAGCACCACAAAGTAACCATCACCGATGATGCATTGATCGCTGCAGCGCAGCTGGCCGACCGCTATATAGCAGATCGATTCCTTCCGGATAAGGCTATCGATCTTGTGGACGAAGCCGCTTCCAAAGTACGCATGCAAAGAATGGTCATCCCGCCGGAAACGATGACGATCGAGGAAGATTTGCGTAATCTGCGGCGCGAGAAGCAGGCGGCAATCGCGGTTCAGGATTTTGAAAAAGCAGCGGTGATTCGGGATAAAGAGCGAGGCATTGAAATAGAGTTGAGCGGCCAGGATTCGACCTGGGATGCGCTCGCTCAGATGCCGGTAGCAACGGTTACCGAGGAGCAAATAGCGGATGTCGTATCAACCTGGACGGGAATTCCGGTTTTCAGGCTGACGGAGGAAGAAACAACGAAGCTTCTTCGTATGGAAGACGAACTTCATAAGAGGGTTATCAGCCAGGACGAAGCCATTAAAGCCATCTCTAAGGCGATTAGACGGACGAGGGCCGGTCTTAAAGACCCGAAGCGCCCGTCGGGCTCGTTTATCTTCCTGGGACCGTCTGGCGTGGGTAAGACCGAGCTTGCAAAGGTACTTGCCGAGTTTCTCTTCGGCGATGAGGGCGCGCTTATCCAGCTCGATATGTCGGAGTACATGGAAAAGCACACCGTTTCACGTATGGTGGGCTCACCCCCGGGATATGTGGGCTACGACGAGGGCGGCCAGCTTACCGAGCAGGTTCGCAGGCGTCCGTATTCGGTTATATTGCTCGACGAGATCGAGAAGGCGCATCCGGATGTATTTAACATCCTGCTGCAGATACTTGAGGACGGCCGCTTGACCGATGCGCAGGGCCGTACCGTCGACTTTAAAAATACCATCCTGATCATGACCTCGAACCTTGGCGCCCGCTACATCCAGAAGAGTACGCCACTTGGGTTCGGCAAGAGCCAGGAGGGTATCGCCTACGATGATATGAAGAATAAAGTCATGGGCGAGATCAAGAAGACGTTCCGTCCCGAGTTCTTAAACCGTGTGGACGATGTCATCGTCTTCCATGAGTTGAGCAGAGACGACATCAAGCAGATCGTCGATCTCTTGTTTAAGAGGGTTATCGACCAGCTTAGAGAACAGGCCATCGATGTTGAACTCGATGAGGAGGCAAAAGATGTCCTGGTAAAAGAGGGATATGAGCCGGCGATGGGCGCACGGCCTCTGCGTCGCGCGATACAGCGCTTTGTTGAGGACCCGCTCTCTGAGGGTCTGCTCTCGGGCTTCTTTAAGGCTGGTGAAAAGATAATAATTACCGGGAAAGATGGTAAGATCGACTTTACCAAACTGGAGCCGGCGCAGATCGGCGCAGCCGGTGGGCGTGAATGAGTAAAACCAAATATATAGTCAGATGTCAGGCTTGTGGGTGCACCGCTCCAAAATGGTTGGGGCGGTGCCCCGATTGTGGTGAGTGGAATACCATGGTCGAGGAACCTCTTGAGCCTGACATTTCGTTTTCTTCCAGAAGGTTGGCCCCATCCGAACAGGCGCAGCCGATAACGGAGATTGCTGTTGAGAAAGAAAGCAGGATTTCAACCGGTCTGCCGGAACTCGACCGAGTCCTTGGCGGCGGTGTTGTGCCGGGATCGCTGGTGTTGATCGGTGGAGAGCCGGGCATCGGAAAATCAACACTGCTTCTTCAGATGGCAAATCAACTTGCGGGAAGAATCGGACGGGTGCTTATCGTCTCCGGTGAGGAATCGGTGCGGCAGATATCGTTAAGGGCAAACCGTCTCGGAGTGCTCTCACCGGATTTGCTGCTTCTCTCTGAAGTCGACGTGACTATGATCGATCACCAGGTGCGGATGCTTGAGCCGCAGCTGCTGGTGATCGACTCAATACAAACCATGTTTCACCCGGACATTCCGTCCGCTCCGGGCAGCGTGAGTCAGGTGCGCGAATGCACGCATTACCTTATGCGAATTGCAAAAAGTATCCATTTACCGACGTTTATCGTGGGCCACGTGACCAAGGAGGGCTCGATTGCGGGGCCGAGGGTACTCGAGCACATGGTGGATAGCGTCCTCTACTTTGAGGGGGACAACTACCAGTCATTCAGGATTATACGCGCTGTTAAGAACCGCTACGGCTCGACCAACGAGATCGGGATTTTCGAGATGACCGATGCGGGCTTGATCGAGGTCACGAACCCTTCGGCGCTCTTTTTGAGCCAGCGCCCGGAAAACTCATCCGGCTCGATAGTTATCGCTACGATGGAGGGTACCAGGCCGCTTCTTGTCGAGCTGCAGGCCCTGGTAACGGATTCGCACCTGTCTATGCCCCGGCGAATGGCGACCGGGCTTGATTACAACAGGCTCAACCTCATGGTAGCGGTGCTTGACCGCAGGTTTGGGGTGCGCTTGGGCCAGGAGGATATTTACGTCAACGTGGTTGGGGGCGTTAAGGTGAACGAGCCGGCCGCGGACTTAGGGATTGCTCTGGCCGTGGCATCGGCGCACAAAGATCTGGTGGTGTCGCCGGACGTGATAGCGATCGGCGAGGTGGGTCTGGCCGGCGAGGTACGGTTCGTAAACCAGCTTGAGCATCGCCTCAAGGAAGCCGCAAAGCTTGGTTTCAGGAGGGCGATTATCCCTGATCAGGAGCTGAAAAACCCCGGCTCTTTGAAACTGGATTTATTAAGGGCAAAGAACCTGGGTCAAGCGCTGGACTACCTTAGTTAGCTAAAGTTAGCTTAAACAGCTGAATTAGCATTAAAAAGCGAGCATTTCCCGCCGATGGATTTAATATTAAAAATTGGTTATCATTATCAACTAGTGCAAGCATAAGTGCAATAATAGTAACTAGTAGGCAAGTTTACATTTGGATATCTTTATCCAAATTCATGGTTCATGGTAATAGACCGGAGAATAGATTAGGAATCAACTTTGGGAGTATATATGCACTTCGACCGTCGAGCAGAGAAAGAGCTGGTAAGGGCGCTTGAGAAGGTCGCTCCGGGTACCGAACTTAGGGAAGGCCTGGAGCACATCTTAAGTGCACGCTTCGGTGCCCTTATCATCATCGGCGACGTTGAGGAAGTGGAGTCGCTCTGCAACGGCGGCTTTGAACTCTCGGTTGAATTTTCTGCACAGCGCCTTTTTGAGCTTGCGAAGATGGACGGCGCGATAATTATGGATCAGGGTCTAAGCCGTATTCTGCGGGCGAACGTGCACCTTGTCCCCGACCCAACCCTTCCAACCAGTGAAACGGGGATGCGTCATCGCACCGCCGAGCGTGTGGCCAGGCAGACAAAAGCCCTTGTCATTTCGATCTCGCAGAGGCGAGATATCATTTCGCTCTACCTCGATGGGATAAAATACGCCTTGCAGGATATCAGGATTCTGCTTGCAAAAGCCAACCAGGCCCTGCAAACGCTCGAGAAATATAAAGTCCGTCTGGATGAGGTTCTGGCGAACTTAAGCGCGCTTGAGTTCGAAGATCTGGTGACGCTTCTTGATGTGGTAACCGTATTGCAGCGCTCCGAGATGTTTGGGCGCGTCTCGCGTGAGATAGATCGCTATATCAGCGAACTGGGAACCGAGGGTCGTCTGATACGGATGCAGCTCGACGAGCTGTCCGGAAACACCGAAGAAAAGTCAACCACGATTATAAAGGACTATGCGCTTGAACCGGACAAGGTAGACGAGATTAAAGACAAGCTCGCCGATCTCACCCCCGAAGCGCTGCTTGATCTTAGTAAGATCGCTCAGATACTTGGATATGAAGAAGTCGTTGACTTGTTTGAGCAGCCGGTCCACTCCAGGGGATACCGCCTGCTAAGCGAAATCCCGAGACTTCCTTTAAGCGCCATAGATAAAATCGTAGGTAGGTTCCACAACCTGCAAGCAATCATGAACGCCAGCATTGATGAACTTAATTTGGTAGATAACATCGGTACCGCCAGGGCGAAGGCGATCAAAGACGGGCTTCAGAGACTTAAAGAATACAATATCCTCGAGCGCTACATCTAAAAGCGCAGAAGCCAGAAGCCAGAATCCAGAAGAAAACTTAAACTACATGAGGTTATACATGCCGAGCATTTCGAGGCGATTATTTTCCTTACACATTATCCTATCCATGTCCAATCCCAGAAGAGCACATATGCCTGCCAGGTAGAATAATGCATTTCCGAGTTCGTTTTCGAGGACTTCGGCGCAGTTTGGGCACAGGGAGCCCTGTAGGTGGGTTTGCATGAAATCGGCCAGCTCAGGAAGCGTTGCATTGTGGGGGATCGACTGCTTCGAGGCGTCTATCTTAAGACAGCCGCATGTTGTAACCGATTTTACGATCGCGCGGTTTACGTGGGCGCTTGCCTCCTGGAGCTTTGACATTACATCCAGAACGCTGCGATGGCGGACAAGGTACTCCGACACAGAATTTTGAAATTGCTGGCAGTTCTTGTCTCCCATATTCACCCCTTCGAGACGCTTCCGGCTTAATTTATGGTAGTAAATAATTCTTGCGTTTGTCAAGTTGAATTAGGGCTGGTACTATGTATCTTCTGTATCTGCTCGTAGCTAATGATGTTATTTCTATGCTATTCTAAAAATGCTAGTCGGTGCAGTAGTATAGTGCTGGAAGGGAGGTGACGTTGTAGAATACGCACATCGAAATAAAGTATAGGGGTGTTAGTAGTGTTACAGTTAATACGCATTGTATTCATTGTAACCGGCGCCATCGGAGCTTATGAATTGGCGAGCACCATCCAGCAAAACAAAACGATACCGTCCGATCAATATATATATGCACTTATCCTTTTTGTTATCTTAGGGGTCGGTATCGGTTATGTGCTAGGTGGTATCATTGGCCGTCGGTTGCTAAAATCGCTAACCTGGCTAGAAAATAAAGCGCAAAACCTACCGACAGCCGATCTTATTCTTGCACTTGTTGGTTTGCTTATCGGGCTGGCCCTAGCCGAACTAGTCTCGCTGCCATTCGGATTCATCCCGGGATCTTTGGCAATATTGCGATTCTCAATCACGATATTAGCATTTATACTGCTTGGATACTTGGGAATCAGTATCTCCCTAAAGAGGAAGGATGACCTACAATCGTTCTTGCGCTCAATACCTATTCCTAAAGCGCATAATCCCGAAAAAGGTCGGCTTGATCTTGGAACGTCAAAACTGCTTGATACAAGCGTTATTATTGACGGGCGTATAGCGGATGTCGCGAAGACCGGCTTTATTGAGGGCTCGCTTACGTTGCCGAGATTCGTTCTCAGGGAGCTGCAGACGATTGCGGATTCGGAAGACTCACTAAAGCGCAACAGGGGAAGAAGAGGGCTGGATATTTTAAAAAGCCTCCAGAATGAGCCGAGGTTGCGTCTGGAGATTCTCGAGCGCGACTATCCGGACCTGGGAGATGTCGATGCCAAATTGGTGAGGCTGGGCAGTGAGACGAAGTCTCCGATAATGACCAACGATTATAATCTTAACAAAATAGCCGAGTTGCAAGGCGTGCAAGTGTTGAACTTGAACGAACTTGCAAACTCGCTTAAGCCGGTTGTCCTGCCGGGTGAGGAGATGTTTGTCGGTCTTATCCGCGAGGGCAAGGAGGCCGGTCAAGGCGTGGGATATCTGGATGACGGCACCATGGTCGTCGTCGATGGTGGGAAAATCCACGTCGGGGAAGAAGTTGAAATAATGGTGACCAGCGTTTTGCAGACGCCGGCCGGTCGCATGATATTCGGCCGGATGAAAGATGGCGATAGACGCAGGTGATACAGGCGGTGAAACGACCGAAATGAATCTGGCCTTGATAGTTGCTGCGGGAAAGGGCACGCGTATGGGAGCGGAGGGCGGCAAGCAGTTCTTGCCGCTCGCGGGAAAACCGGTGCTTGCCCATACGCTCGCCGCTTTCCAACAGGCTTCATCGATCGACGCGATAATCGTTATTACCGCGGAAGAAAATTTCGATAGGTGTCTCTCCGTTATCGATACGTATTCTATTATAA
>NZ_PFNG01000049.1:0-347 GCF_002791875.1 Candidatus Aquicultor secundus
CTCTTTTTTTATCTTCTCGATGCCTGAGGACGACGGTCTGAAGTCGGCGACCGCAGCCGTCATAACGACCGCATCCACTTGATAAAGGTTCTCCATCACCGCGTCATACATCTGCTGCGCTGTTTCTACATATATGGTATGTGCCCCCAGCGGGGGATTTAAACACGTCGGCCCGGAAACCAGGATAACTTTAGCGCCACGGGCACGGGCGGCCTCGGCTATCGCGTAGCCCATTTTGCCCGATGAACGGTTCCCAATAAAGCGAACGGGGTCGATGGGCTCCCGCGTACCGCCGGCGGTAATCATAATGGTCTTTCCGGCCAGGTCGTGGGATTTGCGAAGGATAT
>NZ_PFNG01000049.1:360-3391 GCF_002791875.1 Candidatus Aquicultor secundus
GCCGGCCTACTTCGGGCTGCATCACCTTAATATCACGGCTTGTTAGGATTTCCAGATTATACTGGGTAGCTTTGTTGCTCCACATGTAGTTGTTCATAGCGGGGACCATAACGATGGCGCTTCGGGCCGCCACCAGCGTCGTCGAGAGCGCATCGTCGGCTAACCCATGCGCGGCCTTCGCGATGATGTTGGCGGTGGCGGGGGCGACAACAACCAGATCCGCCTCCTCGCTTAGTGCAACGTGAGATATCTTCCCCTGCGAATCCGCGGCGAAAAGATCGGTCAGCACCGGCTGACCCGTTACCGATTGGAACGTCAACGGGCTTACAAATTTCGTCGCATGTTCGGTCATGATCGTTTTAACGATGGCACCCCGCTGTGCCAACTTGCTCGCAAGGTCAACGGCCTTATATGCCGCAATCCCACCGGATATGCCAAGTGCTATTGTTTTCCCTGAAAATATGTCCTCGCCCATGTTCCCTTCCATATGCGTGCCATACCGTCATAATTGCCGTTCACCTATATCGACATGATAACCTGCCAAGATAACAATGACAAATAAAACACCCAGGGCTCGAGCCCTGGGCTAACAGTATTTTTTGCTCGCTGCTATTAATTGCTGTAAATCCGAAAAGCTGACAGCTGAGTGCCGACAGCTCCTCTACTTAATTCCCTCAACTAACCTCTCATAGGAGATCTTACCCTGGGAGATTTCTTCGAGCGCTATGGTCAAAGGTTTATTTGAGAGGGCCTCGATTTGCGGTGGCCGTACCCTTACCAGGTCGTGTCGCTTGATTGCGCTGAAATAATCGTTGATCTGCCTTGCCCGCTTTGAAGCGGCAATTACGAGAGTATACTTGCTATCGACTTTGCTTAGAAGTTTGTCGATATCCGGTCTCTTGTCGATATCCGGTCTCGCCACTAATTATCACCTTCACTTTTATTGGCTCGTTTTTCGGCCTTGACGATGCCGACCAGCTCATCGACGGCCCTTTCTACATCATCATTTATTACCACATAATCATAGTTTCCAGCAAGCCCCATCTCAGTTTCTGCGTTCTTAAGCCGCTCTTGTAACTCGGCAGTGGTCTCTGTGTTGCGAAGCTTAAGCCTTTGTACAAGCTCCGCTATCGACGGGGGCTCGATAAAGATGAGAACCGCTTCGGGCATTTTCTCTTTGATACTGGCCGCGCCCTGGACATCTATCACCATGACCACATCTTTTCCCGATGAGAACTCTTCTTTAACAACCGATTTTAAGGTGCCGTAGTAGTTGCCGTGAACCATGGCCCACTCGAGGAAGCCCCCTTGAAAAATACGGTCCTTAAACTCGTCCTCGTCTAAAAAGTAGTAATCGACCCCATTAACCTCACCGGGGCGCGGTTTTCTGGTTGTCGCAGAAACTGAGCGCGTAAGAGAAGGGACCCTCTTTAACAGTTCGTCGGTGAGAGTCCCCTTTCCAGCTCCTGATGGACCAGATATAACAAACACTTTCGGGTCTGAATCCATCTAATTCACCTATTTACTTGCTTACTGAGCTAATCAGTATTTCTTTCTGCTTGCTGCCGAGACCCTGGATTCTCCTGCTCGGGCTGATGCCTGCATCCTGCATAATCTTCTGGGCTCTGGCTTTTCCGATGCCCGGAAGGGATTCTAATAAACTACTAACTTTCATTCTGGAAACGATCGGATCGTCAGTTTTATTGATGATGTCTTTGACGTTTACTTCTCCGCTTTTGAGTTTCTTTCTGAGATCTGCCCTTTTTTGTCTTGCTTCTGCTGCTTTCTTTAAGGCCGCTTGCCTTTGCTCTTCAGTTAATTTCGGTAACGGCATAACTCCTCCTTAAGTTAGGTAGTTGGACCTTTTAATACAACGGTGATTATAGGGGATAGCTAGTTGAATGACAAATGCTAATTGTAACTATTTCGTATGCTAAAAGTTTATGGTGGATTTTCATTCGGCACAGTTCGCGTCTCTACCTGCGGTATTTACCTGCCGGATATTCGTCGCGATTGCTGCCAAAGATTGCAGTGGTTCGTCTAAAAGTTCGTCTTTACCCCTATCAACCTAGCTAGCAACTTTTCTGACTGTACCACGCTCCCTTCTAATGGTCGATGTTCCTTTATGAAACCCGAGGTAACAAAGGCACTATTTTATATAAACCTTGCTGACCTGCGTATTTATCACATTTCTATGTATATTACTTCTTTTCCTGCTTTTTTGCCAATTAAAATATTATTTTTTTGCTTTCGGCGCCCGTAATTTCCATGATGATCTTAGACGCAGCGGCCGCCGGATCACTAGCTTTAAGGACCGGTCTCCCTACAACCAGGTATGATGACCCTGCGCTAATCGCATCACCTGTACTCATAACCCGCTTTTGATCCTGAACATCCTCAGACGAGGATCTGATGCCGGGCGTGACTATTACAAAATCATCCCCGACCTTCTCCCTGATTTTTGAAACTTCATGCGGTGAGGCCACAATCCCACCCAGGCCGCTTTTCTTAGCCAAAACCGCTAGATTTACCACCTGCTCGGGGATTGAATTTGCAATACCTATTTCCCCAGCCCTCTCATCATTTAAACTGGTCAGAACTGTTACCCCGAGTAAAATAGGAGGTCGGACGCCTAACTCTTGCGCCGATTCCTTGATTGCGCGCGCCGCTGCCCGCATCATGTCGACACCGCCCATGGTGTGGATAGTGGTCATGTCGACCCCCATTTTGACCACCTCACGACACGCCCCGGCCACCTGGTTCGGGATATCATGCAGCTTAAGGTCGAGAAATACCTTTAACCCACGGCTTTTAAGCAATTCGATTACGCTGCGGCCTTCCGCCAGAAACAACTGCAGGCCCACTTTATAAAAAATTGCGTTGTCGCCAATTTTATCGCATATTGCGGCAACTTCTTTGTTGCTTGAAACGTCGAGCGCAATTATCAAGCGCTCTTTAGGTTCAATCATTGCCAATAAACACCTCGTAAAAGAAATAGTGTGCGGTAGGCAGAATAAAACCATCTACCTAA
>NZ_PFNG01000274.1:0-13701 GCF_002791875.1 Candidatus Aquicultor secundus
AAAAAGAACATCATAGACATATTGGGAGTCTTTCACGGATCGCTTGACATAGACAGATATTTAGATTTAGAGAGCTAACAAATTACTCCCACCATACCAAGATAACCCGAGGATAGGGACGACGTACCTTCCGGCATTCAAACGATGATTTACACCCACGTCCTCAATCGTGGACCCGCTGGGGTTAAAAGCCCCGTCGATATGTTGTAAGGTCAAATAAGGCGCTTACAAGAAGAGTTATATGGACACACGAAGCACCCGCGATTGTTGCAAGTGAAAACCCAATTGAGCTGGAACGTCTTTATCTGCTTCACGATTCTATAGGGCGTGGTCTTGGCTCCGCCCTAATGAGCGAATGCATTGAAGAATCTCGGCGCTCCGCTCGCAAATCAATGTGGCTCCAGGTATGGGAGCGAAACGAACGTGCGATTGGCTTTTACGAAAAATGGGGCTTCAAGGGCGTCGGGGTCAGATCCAAGGAGTTAGGCAACTCGACAGGCAAGGATTTGGTTATGGCCAGAGAGATATAGCAGCGGTTTCTAGATAATAGTCAAAAGGAAGCGGTCGAAGAAGTGCGCAATTTAGAAGCGGCATCCGAGAAGGAGAAAAATCATGGCTAAGGGTCAAACTGTTAAGAAAGATGTAAAAAAGAAACCAGCAAAAACACTAAAAGAGAAACAGCTTGAGAAGAAAATGAAAAAAGCAGGTAAATAATAACATCGATCTAGACGACTCCAAAAAGAGCCGCCGCCGCTGATTTCAGGCGTTATCGAATAAAAAAATCCGTGGTATGATATATAGTAATACCAGGGAGGTGTTCCGCTACGGGTAAAGCAAAGATCGCAATCACGTTAGATGAAGAATATGTTGAACAGATAGATAGATTGGTCAATGAACATATCTTCCAAAATCGTAGCCAAGCCATTCAAGAAGCCGTATCGGATAAGTTGCGGAAAGTGAAACAAGGCCGACTGTCTTTGGAATGTGCAAAACTTGATCCGACTTTCGAAAAAGCGATGGCCGAAGAAGGACTAAATGAGGATATCGCCGCATGGCCGGAATATTAAGGGGCGAAATCCGCTGGGCCGATCTTAATCCTGTCCGCGGTTACGAACAAGCGGGACTCCGGCCCGTACTGATCCTGAGTCACGATGTTTTTAACGAGTGCTCGGGCACGGTTATAGCAGTCGCAATAACGAGTAAACTGCAACGAGCCGGTTTTCCATTAACGCTTGAATTAACGAGCTCGAATTTGCCCAAGAGATATTGGATTAAGATCAGCCAGATTCGAACGCTTTCCGTGGAGCGGATTGGCAAGCTAATCAGTAGGGCCTCGCAAGAAGAAATCGCTCAAGTAATCGAAGGGCTAAATGAGATCATCGCATGACAAAGCGTTCTACCAACCGCTACCCGGCCCATCCACGTAGCGGTCGGTGAACTTAAGCGTTGGGCCTATCATGAGAAGTCAACAAACCGCAAAAGTACAAACTTGTGTTTTATTCAAACTACCCAGCGCAGATGCTATTAATAATTATTGATTTTAATAGTTAAGGTTTTTTCTTTGGATTAATCTTAATCCAGAAGCGTTCATTCTGCTGGTCAAACATAATCTTAAAGTGCTTGAAGAAATCCGCTCGGCCAAGCAAATTACTCCCCAAAACTACCTTTGTTTTTGGGTCTGATAATCTGGTCCACCGTGCATCAAGCTCAAATATAACACTACTAAATCTAACCCTCACCGGATAGCGGTAGACCTTAATACTCTTTCCATCTGCGGCTGAGCCTTCAACCAAATTTTCTTTTCTTTGTACTGGTAGTTTTAAGTGTTTAGCTATTGCAATATCGAGCAATGAAGTATGGGCGCCCGAATCAACCAGGCCCATTGTAGCGAAAGGTTTCTGTTCTGGGGCTAGAATCTCGAAATCTACTAGTGGTCCATGAATAAAGCCAGACCCAACACCCATGAACTCGTAATCATACCACATTAAAGGAGTTGTGCCCTCCTGCATTCTTAGGCAGAGGAAAGATAATGGGGCGTTTAACGTTTTTCTTGAGCTTGCTTACCTTTTTTTCTACTTCGCTGATCGAGCGGCCACAAGCTATGACAGTATGGTCTGAAACTGCGACATATTTCCCTGCGCACTTAATTAAATCTTGCTCGTATTGTTCCTTTTTAGTAGCCATGGCACTCTCCTTCTAGAAGAAATCTTACCCGTATGGATAAACACAAAACCTCGCTAAAAAGTGATCCTACATTTCCACAATAAGCATAATTACAGGTAATACGCTTAACAAATTTCAAGTGCTTGCTTAATAATTATATCGGTTGTTATAGAACTCGTTGTAAAGGTGCGCACAACACTGCATTTGCTCTTCCTACTAATATAATAAATTAATTGCTAGTCTTTGCCAATATATGACCGAGCGCTTTATGGCTACTCTTTATCATATTGTTTTTCTTTTGTTTCCTTTATTTGGCCTACTTAGGAATATCTACAGATTCGCTCTTGGCCTTATAGCCGCCATCCTTCTTCATGTGTTTGTGGATATCAGCCCGGTACTTTACCAGATGAAGATCATCTCGCCGGATGTTGCTTTTATAGCTCTAATGGTTGAAGCAGCGGTTGCTTCATTTATGTTCTTAAAGTTTGTGCGCAGGTTTGACTTAGAGAAGCAACCATTCTATGAGGCGAAAAGCGGAAGGGTTCTTTATGTTAAAGATGAAGCCAAGAAAAAAACGGCCAGACCCTCAATCAGAGTTGGCAACACCCATTCCCATTCACGAACACGAAAAGCTTAAAGTCCCTTAAGCGCCGATGGTACTGCCCTGGAGACGGGGTGGGAAGTTGGCCGCCGATTCTATAAGGCCTCCAGGCTAAAAGCCCGGAGGCCTTTCCTGTTTATAGGCAGGGTAAGCGTGAAGAACTTTCTCGTCTTCTATCCAACACAGGTTTATGTTGGAACCGAGTTTGTTAACAAACGTTTTCAATGTCTTACCTATTTCCGATATTCTGTTAATGTTATAATAAGATGAAAGATTGCCCATAAAGCGATACTGCCTATTGCATCTTTTTATAATTGAGGCATGTTAAATGATTAAATTTAAGCGCATTGAGCATGACCCCCGTGCTTTTTTTGGAGATTTGGTAGATAGATTGGCTGCCGATGAGAATGTTGTGGCCATTTATTTATTTGGTTCTTACGCAACGAACAAAGTTGGGCCTCTTAGCGATGTCGATATTGCTGTGTTGTTTGAATCTCAGCTGCCAGCCGAGGAATATTTTGACAAACAGCTCGATTTTATAGGAAGGGCAGCTCAAGCTTTGCACACCGATGAGGTAGACGTTGTTATTCTAAATCAGGCACCATCGCTTTTAGCTTACCAGGTAATTCGCGAAAGGAAAGTTTTATTTTGCCGCGATGAGGTAAGTAGAGTCACGTTTGAAGCCAAAGCTATAGATCGTTATTTAGATGAAAAACCGATGCGGGCTTTGATTTATCAGGCATTAATAAAGCGAATTAAGGAAGGTCGTTTTGCCAGCTGAACGAGAGATTGTAGAGTCCAAGTTAAAATACCTTGAAGATACACTTCGCAAATTGCAGGCACTGAGCACAGTTGGACTTGAAGAGTTTTTAAGCCGCGAAGATTTACGATGAACCCGCCATTCATCCAACGAGTTCTACCCGTTGGATGAATGGCATCCTCGCTGTGTGCATTATATAGCTGTTAATTGTATAATGTTTGTATGAACAATAACCGCTGGACGACCAGCAATAAGGCTGTATACAATCTGGGCTACCACATCATTTGGTGTCCGAAGTATCGCCGCAAGGTATTGGTAGACGACGTTGAAGCCAGGCTCAAGGAACTTTTGCACGAGAAGGCAGCTGAAATTGGGGTCGCCATTGAAACCCTTGAAGTGCTCCCTGAGCACGTTCATCTGTTCGTTAAAGCCACGCCAACTAAAGCGCCGCACTATATCGTTCAGCAGCTCAAAGGCTATACATCTCGCACATTAAGACAAGAGTTTAAAAGCTTAAGGTCAAGATTGCCGACACTGTGGACCAGAAGCTACTATGTAGAATCGGTCGGGCATATTTCTGAAGCCTCCATTAAGAAATATATCGAGGAGCAAAAGAACAAGTGAGAGTCACCTATAAGTACAAGCTCTATAATTCAAAGAAGAACAAGCACCTGCACCAGACGATTACCCTGGCCGGCAGGGCGTATAACCACGGGATAGCCCTGCACAGGCGATACTATAGGCTTTACGATAAGCATCTCAACCAGTATGCTCTAATGAAGCACTTCACCAAGCTTAAGAAACGTCCCCATTACGCATGGCTAAATGATATCCCCTCCCAGGCACTTCAAGAGATAGCGCAACGTATTGACAGGGGCTATCGGCTGTTCTTTCGTAACCTAAAAGCAGGCATCAAAACCGCTCCACCCTTATTTAAGAAAACCCGCAAGTACAAGAGCTATACCCTAAAGCAAGCTGGGTGGAAGCTGCTGGGTGACAGCCGAGCCCAAATTGGCAAACGAGTCTACAAAATGTGTCGAGACAGGACTCTCGTCGGTGATGTTAAGACGGTGACGATTAAGCGCGACGCCCTCTATGACTTGTACCTTTGTTTCTCGGTCGAGGTGGACGACCCCAAAGTGCGACCCACGTCCGGTAAAATGGCGGGGTTCGATTTTGGGCTAAAATCCTTCTTGACCGTGCATGATGGTTTCGAGTCCTACGAGATAGCCTCACCAGAGCTTTTCAAACAGAGTCTGAAAAGCGTCAAAGCGCTTTCCCGTTGCCTTTCCCGAAAGGCCGAAGGCTCGAACAACCGCCGCAAGGCGAGGGCGCGTCTAGCAAGAGCACACCGGGCTATCGCCAACAAGCGCCTTGGCTGGTTCTTTAAGCTCTCCCACGACTTAACGGAGCGCTATGACTACCTGTTCTTTGAAACACTAAATCTCAAGGGGATGCAGCGCCTTTGGGGTCGCAAGGTGAGCGACCTTGCTTTCGGTATGTTCTTAAACGTCTTGCAATATGTAGCTAACAAGAAAGGCAAGGTTGTTGCCCTTATAGACCCGTTCTTCCCTTCGAGTAGACTGTGCCCGCATTGTGGCTGTATCAATGAACATCTTGAGTTAAGTGACCGGCGTTGGCGTTGTCCTCATTGCCACGAGATTATCGAGCGAGACGTAGCCGCCGCTCTCAACATTTTAAGAGAAGGGGCATCTTCTCTTGGTGGAGGCGATGTAAGACCCGTTCTCGGGCAATCGCTGTTGATGCCAGAATCCCACGCGCTTTAGCCGTGGGAGTATGTCAGCGCCTTATTTTGCGCTTGTTTGGGGATAGTTTTGCAACAGGCTCCTAGGTGATGAACGACAATTAAATCTTGAAACTTTTCGAATTTATTGAAGGAGTTCGCTCGCTTTCCGTAGAAGGAACTAAAGTACGAAACAAGTTAGAAAACTTGTAAGCAAGTGCTGGCGATTGCCGGCAAGGGGAGTATAATTAATCTAGCCGATGCTTGCTCGGGGATAGATGATCTAGTTTTTCAAGTAAGAGTCACCGTACAAATATACCTATAAATCGCAGTAATAGTTACAACCGTGGAGGATTTCAATTAACGTCCTAATGTTGGGGTGGGAGCTGCCCCCGTATCATTCCGGTGGTCTCGGCAGGGCTTGCGAGGGCATGACTAAAGGCCTCGCACGCCGCGGTGCATCCATATCCTTTGTTCTTCCTAAAAAATTCCATGACGCGCGCTACGAATGGATGGATGTGCACGATGCTTCAACCTACGCGTTGGCCGGAATCGATCGCGATTTCCAGGATGAGCACCTGTGCATGGAGTTTGTAATGCGCCACCAGTGCTCGCTGATGCGCGGCTATGCTGCGGGCCCCGGCGAGGTCGTTTGCGGCACGTGCTTCCGCGGTTTTCAAAGCGCCGAGCATATGCACGTTAATCTTTACGCAAAAGGCGTCATGGAGGTTGCCAAGCGCGCCAACTACGGTGTGATTCACGCGCATGACTGGATGACCTTTCCCGCGGCGGTTGCCGCCCGCAAGGTCGCGGCGGCGCGGGGTAAAAAGGTACCGTTTATCGCCCAAATCCACGCCACGGAAATCGATCGCCATGACGGCTCGCAAATCTATGATGTAGAAAAGCGTGGAATGCTGGCCGCCGATCGGATTGTTGCGGTGAGTAACTACACAAAGTCCATTATCACCAAGTACTACGGCATCGACCCGCGCAAGATAAGCGTGGTTCACAACGGCATCGAGCCGCGCTCTATCGAACGTTTTCCAAAACATCCCCTTAAGCGACGCTATAAACTGGTGCTGTTCATCGGCAGGATTACCTACCAGAAGGGCCCTGATTACTACGTGCGCCTGGCGAAAAAGGTAACCGATCAATTCGCAAATGTAAAGTTTTTAATGATCGGCTCAGGGGATATGCAGGCGTCGATGGTCGAGATGGCGGCGCGCGAAGGTTTGACGGGAAAGCTTCTGTTTAGCTCATGGATAAGCGATGAAGCGATGGACTTAACTTATCAGATGGCCGATGTGTTCGTGATGCCTTCGGTCTCCGAGCCGTTTGGTATCGTGCCGCTTGAGGCTATCCAAAACGGAACGCCGGTTGTTGTCTCCAAAAACTCCGGCGTCATCGAGGTTGTTCGAAGCTGTATTGCGGTCGACTTTTGGGATATCGACAAGATGGCAACTGCTATCGTGACCCTTCTAAAAAACGAGCCCTACGCGAAGAGCATGGTGGCAAAGGCGCAGGAAGAGGTACGCGGTCTTACCTGGGATCTGGCCGCCGGCAAACTCATCGGTGTCTATAACGATACCGTAAAGGAAGCTGCTTATGCCTAGCGTGTGTTTCTACTTTCATGTGCACCAGCCCGTGCGGTTGAAGCGCTTCAGCTTATTTGACATAGGGCGCGAGCCCGGCTACTTCGACGAGAAGAAAAACGCCGAAATCCTGCGCAAAGTCGCTCAAAAATGCTACTATCCGGCAAATAACCTCATTCTGGAACTCATCGAGCGGTTCGAGGGACGCTTTAAGGTAAGCTATTCGGTCTCCGGGGTCTTCCTGGACCAGGCAATGGACTACGAGCCTAAAATAATCGAGAGCTTTCAGCGTCTGGCAAACACCGGCTGCGTGGAATTTTTAAGCGAGACCTATTACCACTCGCTCGCCTCGCTTTATTCCGAGGAGGAGTTCTTCGAGCAGGTGCTCGACCATATGCTTTTAATCGCCCGTCTATTCGGGCAAGTCCCGAACGTTTTCAGAAACACCGAACTCGTCTACTTTGATTACCTTGCGCATCTTATCAAACGGTTCCATTTCAAGGCCGTACTATGTGAGGGATGGGATGCTATCCTTGGATGGCGCAGCCCTAATTTTGTCTACGAAACCCAGGGATTTCCAGTTAAGCTACTCCTAAAGAACTATCGCCTTTCAGACGATATCGCTTTTAGGTTCTCTAATAAGGACTGGAAGGGATGGCCGCTAACCGCGGATAAGTTCGCCAACTGGGTGCACTCGATAAACGGCTCGGGACAGGTGATCAACCTGTTCATGGACTACGAGACGTTTGGAGAGCACCAATGGGAGAACACCGGCGTATTTAACTTCATGCGCCACCTGCCCGCAGCGATCCTGCGACATCCCGACGTGGATTTTGTGACCGTCTCTGAGGAGGCCGACAGGTATCACCCCGTAGGTACGCTTTCTATGCCGTATCCTGTTTCATGGGCCGATACCGAGCGTGACCTGTCCGCATGGCTTGGGAATGAAATGCAGCAGGCCACGATCAAGGCGGTCTACGCGCTCGAGGAGAAAGTGAAAGACACGCGAGACCTCGAGCTTTTAAAGACCTGGAGGCAGTTGCAGACGTCGGACCACTTCTACTATATGTGCACGAAGTGGTTTAACGATGGGGACGTGCATAAGTACTTCAATGCTTATGAGCGCCCGCACGACGCGTACATCTATTTTACGAACGTCCTGGTTGATTTTATCGATCGAGTCGAGGACTTTTTAGCAGGTATGAAGGTGGCGAACAAGCAACAGGAGGCGCCTCGCATAGTCTTTGAGGCCCCGGTTGCCGACCTAAATATTCCGGTACCTGGGATTGACCTGCCGGTACCCGGTGTGGAGTTGCCGAACGCGGTAGCCAGACAACTGGGGCAGGTGGGCAGGGCTCAGTAACCGGTTGGAGGCTTTTAAAAATGGGCGATTCACCGTATTTGTTCGAAGTTTCATGGGAAGTAGCAAACAAAGTGGGCGGTATCTACACCGTCCTCGAGTCCAAGTCCGCATTGGTCAAGGAGGAGTACGGCGATAATTATTTTCTGATCGGCCCGTACTTACCCGGCAAATCCGAAAGCCAGTTTATTGAAAGGCCGATGCCTTCGTTTCTCATTAAGGCGCAAAAGGACCTCGCGCCCGAGGGGATCGAGTTTCATTTCGGCACATGGCTTTTAGAGTCCGAGCCGCAAGTTATCCTGGTTGACTTCGGACGCGAGTTCAACAACCTGGATGCTTTTAAAGCGAGCCTTTGGGACCGCTACGGCGTTGACTCGCTGTTCTGCGGCTACGATTTCGACGAGCCGGTCGCGTTTTCGCTGGCGGTCGGCAAGCTCATCGAATCCATCAAGCGGATAGGCTTAAGGAAGGAAAACCTCATCGTTCACGCCCATGAGTGGCTGACCGGCGGCGTTATCCTTTACCTTGACAGCACCGATCTTGAGTTCTCAACCGTTTTTACGACGCACGCCACGTTCTTGGGGCGTTGCCTGGCATCGGCCGGTATCAACTTCTACGCCGAGATCGATTCAATCAACGCCGATGAGAAGGCCCGCGAGATCGGGATTACCGCCAAGCACATCCTGGAGAAAGCCACCGCGCTTCACGCGGATGCGCTGACTACGGTTTCGGGGATCACCGGCAGGGAAGCCGAGGTGTTTTACGGGCGCAAGCCCGATGTCATCCTGCCAAACGGCCTGAACATGGCGATGTTTCCAACCGTGCAGGATATCACCTATATGCACCGCGAGTATCGCAAGTACCTGCGCAAGTTCGCGCAGTACTACTTCTTTCCGTATTACTCGTTCGATATTGAAAAGACGCTCTTCTACTTCATCCTTGGCCGCTACGAGATGCGCTGCAAGGGCATCGATCTTTTCATCGATGCGCTTGCCGAGCTTAACCAAAAGCTCAAATCAAAAGAGAGCGACAAGACGATTGTGGCCATGTTCTGCATCCCGGCGGGCAACTCGGGAGTAAAGAGCCAGTTAATAGAGGGCAAATCGCTCTATCAAAGTATTAGCCAGGCGGTAAACTACAGCCTGGATGATGTGTACGACCGCATCCGCCGCGCTTACGTCGGCGAGCATGAGTTTGATATCGAGTGGATCCTCGGCAAGGAATTCCTCGACAAAGCCGGGCAGGACCAGCGCAGGTTCAAACAGCGCGGCAACCCGCCGCTAAGTACCCATGAACTCTTGAACGAGCAGCACGACGAGATACTGAATATGTTCAAAGAAAAAGGCCTGGTTAATAACGAGGACGATAGGGTTAAAGTGGTATTTTATCCAACATATCTCTCCGGTGTCGACGGTCTTTTGAACCTACAGTTCTATAATGCAATGGCCGGCTCGCATTTCGGCGTGTTCCCATCGTTTTACGAGCCATGGGGATATACGCCGCTTGAGGCGGGGGCGCTTGGTGTTGCCTCGGTGACTACCGACCTTTCCGGCTACGGGCTTGCGCTTAAAGAGCTGGGCTTAAAGAAAAAGCTGCCCGGAACCTACGTCATCGATCGCAGCAACTTTGACTACGAGCGCGAGAAGAAAGACTTGCTCTCGATTCTTTACGAGTACACGTTGCTCGATAGCGACGAGCGCATGGAGCTTCGCTTAAACGCCAACGCGCAGGCGAAGAACTTCGACTGGAAGATCCTCATTAAACATTACTTTAAGGCGCATAAGCTTGCGCTCTCTAAAAGCAAGGTGTGCGCGGCATGAGAAAAGATTACTTTCGGGATCTCTGGACGTTTGTAGCGCCCGGTAGAGCCCTTCGACATTTTGACTCTAAAGAAGTAAAAGCAAGCGACCACACGGGCTGCTTCTTCTGCCCGGGCAACGAGAACTTGACGCCGCCGGAGATCAGCCGCGTCCAGGAAAATGGAAGCTGGCAGGTGCGCGTCTTCCCGAACAAGTTTCCGATTATCGGCGGGGAGGATATTAGCGAGAACGGCTGGGAAACCGCCTCCAGTTACGGCCACCACGAGGTAATTGTGGAGACACCGGACCACTACCAGCGCGTGTCCGAGATAACGGTCGCTGAGATGGTCAATACGTTAAGAACCTATCGCGACCGGATTAACGCCCTTGAGGACGATCCCAATATCGGGTACGTCTCGGTTTTTAAGAACCAGGGGCGAGAAGCCGGCGCGTCGCTTGACCACTCGCACACGCAGGTGCTTGCGGTCACGCAGGTACCGGCCCAGATCAAGGAAAAGATGGAGCACAGCCACACAGGGGAGTGCATCTACTGTAAGATCAACCAGGGCGAGCGGGTTTCCCCGCGACTGGTTTCAATAAACGACTCGTTTGTTGCGTTTTGCCCGTTTGCACCGCGTTTTACCCACGAACTTTGGGTGGTTTCGCGAGAGCATATCCGAAGCTTAAACAACTTAAACGACCCGGCGCTGGCCGATCTTGCAGGCATTTTGCTGAAATCCCTAAAAGTGGTCGAGAAGGTAACTCCGAATTATAATATGGTGTTGAACTACGGTCCGAAGGGAGCGGATTTCCACTTCCACATCGAAATCGTGCCGAGGATACCGCACCAGGTTAAGGCGGGGTTCGAGCTTGGTACCGATTACGCCGTAATCACAACGGCGCCGGAAGAAACCGCGGCATTTTACAGGGAACATATCAGTGAAAATCAGCCATATTAGCAAAGACAACGCTATCGCAAAACACGTCGAACATGCGGCCGCTTTTATTCTAGTAAACGAGCGCAAGGACTTCGCCACGTTTTATACTTCACCGCAGTCGCGCTATGAGGGCTTTTTTGTGGCGCGTGAGGGCTCCTTTATAAAGACTGTCTCGCGCATCGGCACCCGCACCATCGCCGACAAACTCGACCTTTACCACAACAAAGGTTTTGCCGCTCTTCATTATAGTAGGAGCAGTGAGAGCGGTAAGAACGGTAAGAGCAGTGAGAGCACAGAGGTCTACAGCGTTGCAAGCGGTGAGCCGGTTCTCATCTACGAAAACCTTTCCGAAGAGAGCATGGTCGTCCGCCTTGATATACGCGACCAATTCTATATCCCCGAGTGGGGAAGATACTACGATTTCCAAGAGGACAAAAAATCCGTTATTGTTAGCTATCATGACGATCGCCTGGTTGAACCGGTGTTTTTAGCAATCCTGCATGACGGGGCGTTTCATCCCATGGGCGAGTGGGTGCCGGTCGAGTACGAGCGCGATAGGCAACGCAACTCGGAGCCGGCAGTCCTCTACGAGTATGACCTCGGCGAGTTTTCCGGCAAAAAGCTGGTCTTTGCATTTGGTGAGACCGCTGCGGAGGCGCTTGGGCGGGCGCACCGCTATAAGAATTTGTCACAGGCCAAAGTCATTGTAAAGAGCAAGGTAAAGCCAAAGCTCACCGGAAAAAAACCGGACGCAGCTGCAAAAAAACTGGCAAGCGAGTGCGCTCACGACGCGCTTGATTCGCTCTTTGTAAAAGACAGCATGCTTGCGGGCATGCCCTGGTTTACCAAGGCGTGGGTGCGCGATGAGCTTATCTCGCTTCCCGCCATGCCGAAAGCGAAGGCACGGGCAATGCTCGCCAAGTATATTCACGCCGAGTGGGAAGGCGACAAGCTCCCGGTCATCTTTGGCGGAAGCAACTATTGCTCGGACGGTATCGGGCTCCTCTGCTGGGCAATTCTGTTCGGACGCTATCTGCTGGATGAAGAGGAAAAACGGCTTCTGGGGACCAATCTCGTGAGATCCATTGAAGCGCTTGAGGCCACGGAGAACGAGTATGGTTTTGTTCCCTCCGGCAAGCGTGAGAGCTGGATGGACAGCATTGAGCGCGATGGGTATCCCATAGAAACCCAAGCGCTCTACGGCCAGATATTGCAGCTAGCACACCTTTTAACTAAAAATGAGCGCTATGAGGAAAAACGCGCGGCACTCTTAAAAAATATCCGCACACACTATTTTGTTGGCGGATACCTTCACGATTGCCTGGGAGACGGCACCATCCGGCCCAATATATTCCTGGCGGCGTTTTTCGCCCCGGAGATTTTAAGCAAAGCCGAGTGGGAGAAGTGTTTTGACAAGGCGCTGCCCGCACTCTGGCTTGAGTGGGGAGGACTCGCCTCGGTCGATGCGCGCCACGAGTGCTTCTGCGACGTTTCGACAGGCGAGCAGGATACCAGCTATCACAACGGCGACTCCTGGTTCTTCGTCAATAACATTGCGGCGCTTATCCTTTATAACGTGAACCCGACCAAGTACGCCAAATATACCGATGCGATTTATGCGGCTTCGACCTGGGAAATTCTCTGGGATAACTTTGCGGGCTGCCCCGGCGAAATCAGCTCCGCCCGCACCCTCGAATCTTGGGGCTGCGGCCTTCAGGGCTTCTCGGCCGCTGCTTATGTGTATTTGACACAGCACCTTCCGGTACGTAAATGGGCGCTTAAAGGCCTCTTTGCGCCTGCGGCAATCTTGCTGAAAAAGTAAGAGAGCCTTGTCGGCTCACCCTCATTTAAACGACAGAGATTTATAAACCGCAAAATCTTTATGCTGTGGGTCCGCAACGCGGGCCTTTACAGCGGTCAGTATCCTGCCGCGCAGCTTCCGCCGGAGTATTCTGAGGATGCGGTGACTGGTGTTTCGACGATCTTCCTCTCTTCCGGCTTGCTGATATAAAGAACTTGACCGCTCTTGCTTCCGTACCGGTAGACGGTAATGCCTTTGCATCCCATGCCGTAAGCCAGCAGATATACCTTCCTAACATCCTCGAGAGTTGCATTCTCCGGCAAATTAACTGTTTTAGATACCGCATTGTCGACATATTTTTGAAACGCCGACTGCATGTGAACGTGCCATTCCGGGGCGATATCAAACGCTGTTACAAACACTCTTCTGACGTCCTCCGGGATTTGCTCCATGCCCTGTATGGACCCGCGCCTTGATATTTCCATCATCAATTCCTGGCTGTAGAAGCCGCGTTCCCGTGCGACCTTTTCAAATACGGGGTTGGTTTCTAGAAGAGTCGTTCCCTCCATGACATTGCGCGCGTACGCTACGGCGAAGATGGGTTCGATACCGCTGCTGGTGTTTGCGATGATGCTGATGGTGCCCGTTGGGGCGATTGTGGTGATGGTCGCGTTTCTTATCATTTTATAGTCGGCCTTATCCCACTTGCTTCCTTTGAAATTGCGGAAGGGGCCGCGCTCCTCGGCGAGTTTAACCGACGCATTGATCGCCTCATTATAGATAAAATTCATAACCTTTTCGCCCGTCATGATCGCCTCATCGGAGTTATAGGGGATACCAAGCTCTAAAAGCATATCCGCAAACCCCATAACCCCGAGGCCGATCTTGCGGTTTGACTTGGCCATGTAATCTATCTGCGGCAACGGGTACTTGCCGGCATCGA
>NZ_PFNG01000121.1:0-334 GCF_002791875.1 Candidatus Aquicultor secundus
ATATCGGGTAGAAAGTGCATCTCTATCTTGATCGTGCCGTCGCCGCTGCAGGCCTCGCAGCGCCCGCCGCGAACGTTAAAGCTAAAGCGCCCCGGCTTATATCCCCTGATCTGAGCCTCGGGGACCTGGCTAAACAGGTTTCGTATATCGCCAAACAGCTTGACGTAGGTGGCCGGATTCGACCTGGGTGTGCGACCGATCGGCGATTGGTCGATTTCTATGGATTTATCGATATGCTCGAACCCCTCGATTGCTTTATGCCTGCCGGGAAGTTCCCTTGAACGATAGAACTTCTTGGCAAGTGCTTTCGATAAGATGTCGGTGACGAGTGTGC
>NZ_PFNG01000121.1:354-3380 GCF_002791875.1 Candidatus Aquicultor secundus
CCGCTGCCCGATACGCCGGTTACGGTGACAAACAGGCCGAGCGGAATATCTGCGTCGATATTTTTTAGGTTGTGCTCGCTCGCATCTTTTATCCGAAGCCATGCCTCACCGGGCACCCGGCGCTCGGTGGGAATTTCGATCTTACGCTTACCGCTTAAAAAATGGCCGGTAATTGATTCCGGGTTGTTCATGATATCGTTTAGCGTCCCCATTGCGATAATCCTTCCGCCGTGCTCGCCGGCAAGCGGCCCGATATCCACTATGTGATCCGCCTCGACCATGGTTTCTTCGTCATGCTCGACGACTATAAGCGTGTTGCCGAGGTCGCGGAGGCGCTTGAGCGTCTGTATCAACCTGCGATTGTCGCGCTGGTGAAGGCCGATACTCGGCTCGTCCAGCACATAAAGAACGCCTACCAGGCCTGAGCCTATCTGCGTGGCCAGGCGAATACGCTGCGCCTCGCCGCCGGAGAGCGTACCCGACGTGCGGTTTACCGTCAGGTAATCAAGGCCGACGTCGACAAGAAACTTCAGGCGCTCGCGCACCTCTTTAAGCACGCGGTGCGCTATCATCTGCTCGCGGTCGCTGAGGGTGACGTCGCTTATGAACGTAAGCGTGTCTCTGATCGACATCTCGCATAGTTCATAGATGTTGAGCCCGCCCACGGTTACGGCCAGGCTCTCGGGTTTCAGGCGTGCGCCGTTGCACACGGCGCACGGCCGCAGCGCCATGTACTGGCTGATCCACTCACGCGCATAGTCACTGTCGGTCTCGCGGTAACGGCGCGCCAGGTTTTTAAGCACGCCCTCAAAGGATGCATGGTAGCTCCTGGTGCGCCCGGTCATGCTGCGATACTTGATATGAATCGGGTGGCCCTCCGTTCCCAGCATTACGATCTTATGCTCGTCCTCGGAGAGGTCGTTCCATGGAGTATCCATATCTATATCAAATTCTTCGCAAACCGCCTTAATCAGCTTGGGATAAAAATCCATACGGCTATGGTAGAACGGATGGATAGCGCCTTCGTTGATGCTGAGATTCTCGTCCGGGATGATAAGCTCGGGATCGACGACCATTCTGGTACCGAGACCCGTGCACTCCTTGCACGCGCCGTACGGATTATTGAACGAGAACATCCTCGGTTCGAGTTCTTCAAGGCTTATTCCGCAGTCGATGCAGGCGAAATGCGTGCTGAAATCCTGCCGCTCGCCACCATCTATTACCTGGATAGATACGATCCCCTCACCCAGGCTTAGCGCCGTCTCGATGGAGTCTGCAAGCCTGCGCTGTATGCCGTCCTTCATAACGATCCTATCCACAACCACGTCGATGTCGTGGCGCTCTTTCTTGTCGATTTTTATATCTTCATCGAGGCCGTAGACCTTGCCGTCTACCTGCACCCTGGCAAAACCATCTTTTCGCAGGCGTTCGAACAGCTCGCGGTACTCACCCTTTCGACCACGCACAACCGGCGCCAGCACCTGCAGTTTTGTGCTGTCGGCAAGTTTTAAGACCTGCTCGACTATCTGCTGGGACGTCTGCTGGGTGATCTCTTTTCCGCAGCTCGGACAATGCGGTATGCCTATCCTCGCGTACAACAAGCGCAGGTAATCGTAGACTTCGGTAATCGTGCCGACGGTCGACCTTGGGTTTTTAGAGGTTGATTTCTGGTCGATGCAGATCGAGGGCGACAGCCCATCTATGTGGTCGACATCGGGTTTGTTCATCTGCCCCAGGAACTGCCTGGCGTACGCCGACAGGGATTCGACATAACGGCGCTGCCCCTCGGCATAGATCGTATCGATCGCCAGGGACGACTTGCCCGAGCCGCTCAAGCCCGTCATAACGATGAGTTTGTTCCTTGGAAGCTCCAGGTTTATATTCTTTAAGTTATGTTCTCTCGCTCCGCGAATAACTATCTTGTCTTCGTGCATTACCGTCTCATTTCCAGCTGTTCTGCTTGTGGCGTGAATGGATTTCCTTAGGGGATACTCCCAGAGTATATCCCTAATCTATTTAATCAATTATATCAGGGTTATGTCAGGACAATTATATCAGGAGCGGCAAGGGTAGGCGCTTGGCTGTTTCAGGGCCCAGAGGCCAGAGGCCGGGGTCAAGGGTTTAAATATGAAGGTTGTTAACTAAACGGCAATATATTTAGCAAAGGTATGGGGTTCCGGAATAGGTAAATTGTCTTCCTTTAATCCTTGTACATGCATCTTAATTGCCTCTTGCATATTTTGCTCCGCATCTTCAGGTGTAGACCCAGTGGCAATGCACCCAGGTAGATCCGGTGAATATGCCGAATAATTACCGTTCGCCTTTTCGATAATTACAAGAAAACGATACATCTATTTTACCTCCTTAAGCTTGGCCTGCTTTAGGATGCTATTTAATGTGCCTGGGCTTAAATCGTCACCTAGATGTCCTGCTATTGTAACTCTACCTGTTTTTGAAGAATGTCTATATTGCCTATGACTACCCTTTGTTGCGATCAAGCACCAACCATCATCTTCAATCATCTTTATAATATCACGTACCTTCAATATAATTCAGCCCCTAGCAACACTTTGATCACATGTTATTGCTTAGCCATGGTTATGTTCACGCTTGTGCATCTTATGCTTTAATAATGTATAGCATACAAGCACATTTGGGTAAAGCAAGATGGGAAAGCCGTAACCTTTTAAGGGCTTAAATTTCTCGTCCCTTTTCTTCCTTGCGGTTTACTGTAGCGGCTTTCTTGATTACTTTGAGCCCTTCCTGGGGAATAACCAGATCGGCTGTGACCGAAGTATCGGTTGGCTCGGGGAATGTTATTACCATGCGACCGGTATCCTTGCTTATAATGGCTTCACCAACGTTTTTATATCCTTTTTTGTACCAGCGGAGTTTGTAGTCGTTGCTGCCACCCAGCTTCTTGTCGGCTTGCTTAGCCGAGGTAACGGCACGCATGATGTCCCAATATCTGGGGCCGTCAGCGTAAGACACGCTTAAGGGTTCCTGATCCTGTTCATCCTGTGCCT
>NZ_PFNG01000121.1:3409-3863 GCF_002791875.1 Candidatus Aquicultor secundus
TCTTTTGATGGATTAAGCCCCGGCTTAGGGTTTAATGCAGTTGGGATTGTATCGTGGTTTCCACCGGCGCAACCCTGAAGTGCGAACGCCGCCAAAAATATCGCTACCGTTATCGATACAAGTCCGAACCGAATGCTTTTAAACAAGATCATGTTCTCCCTTTACGGTTCTTACTATCGTTGCAATTATTTGATTTTACTATAGCAGATTATATTATAAGCCTCTAAACATGTATTAGGTATACAGTATTTGCACGCTAGTATATTTTTGCGCTTGTGTTTATCTAATCCCCGGATGTACTGGTATTCCGAAGCTTTTCTCATTACAATTTGAGCTATGGATAATTTATTTTCGGATAGTTTATTTTCCGCTCATAATGCTTCGCATACCCCGCTTGCCGAAAGGATGCGCCCGAATAGCCTAGACGAGTTTGTCGGGCAGGAAGAGCTGTTGG
>NZ_PFNG01000011.1:0-13544 GCF_002791875.1 Candidatus Aquicultor secundus
TTTTCTCTAAACTCTTTCGGGTATTTGTTTGGCGTTGGCATAACTCTCCTTTGGTAGCTTAGTTGCCTCCATTATACCCGGGGCGCTTCATTTATATGGGTCAGGTGGGTAGCACTATTTCTCCTTGGGCTTGACAAAACCCTCGTAAGCGGCAAGCATCGTGGCTTGGATGCGGTTTTCGAGCTGTAGCTTGGAAAGCATATTGCTTACATGTTTTTTGATTGTACTCTCGCCCACAAACAGCTTTTTAGCGATTTCTTTATTACCTAGACCTTCAGCTAAAAGTTTCAGCACTTCTTGTTCTCTCTCAGTAAGCTTTGCAATAAAAGAGGGTGGTCGTTTTTCCGGTTCTTTGCTTAAGTTTCTGAATTCTTCTAAAAGGTCGGCGGCCATTGCTGGGTTTATGATGCTTTCTCCTTTATGAACCGCCTCGATTGCTTTAACAAGATCGCTTTTCTTGACTTCTTTTAGCAGGTACCCTCTAGCGCCTGCTTTGACTGCTTTAACCAGATCTTGCTTATCCTCGGATACTGTTAAGACGAGTATTTTAACACTAGGATTTACGGTTATGATCTGCTCGGTAGCGGAAACCCCGTCAAGGCCGGACATTTTCAAATCCATAAGGATTACATCAGGCATGAACTCTTCTGCTTTTCTTACGGCCTCATTACCGTCTTCTGCTTCACCTATTACTTCGACTATGGAAGAGTCTGAAAGTATGCTAAGGATTCCCGCTCTAGCAATCAAAGTATCATCCACAACCAGAACTTTTATTTTATTATCCACCGGTTCTTTCTCCTAACCCTTTAAAGGTACTGTGAGCTTTACTTTTGTACCTGCTTCTAGAGCCGAGATAATCTCGATATCTGCCTTTAGTTTTTCAGCGCGTTCGCGCATGCTTAATAGGCCTACTCCTTTGCTAATTTTCGCCGCCTCAAAACCAGTACCACGATCCTCTATATAGACTAAAAGCTTTCTGTTTTCTTTTATAGCCTCAAGCTTTATGGTATCGGATCTTGAATGGCGAACGGAATTGCCTAAAGCCTCCTGGCAGATACGAAGAATTTCAAATTTCTGCTCGCCAGAGAGGTTAACGCCATCGATATTGAAATATGTATCGATCTTACAGCCGTTTGGAAAAGGAAGGCGGCGACAAAAATCGGTAAGCATTTGATCTAACCCAAGTTCGATATTTTCTGGTCTTAAGGCAAATATAGCGTTTTTTAGATCTTGAAGGGCGTGATCGATTAGCTGGCAGGCATCAAAGGCCTGGTCAGCCATTTTTCCGCTTAGTTCTTCATATAAGGTGTTGGTTTTGCTCTTAGTTACCGAAAGTAACTGAGCAAGATTATCGTGAAGTTCTCGGGCAAGCCTTGCTCTTTCTTCGGATACGGCCTCTTTTTCGGTTTTTTCCTTAATTATTGAGCGCTGTCTTATGACCTCATCAAGTAGACCTGCCGGATAAACTAGCATAAAGCCAACTGTAAAATAGGCTGTTATCTGACCCAAAAAAAGCGGAAAGTGTCCAAGGGAGAAAAACTCATTCATGGTAGCACCGTGAACGAAAACGGAAGCTAGCTGACTTAAGGAAAGAATACCGCTTGAATAAACTGCACCCTTAAAGCGAAACATCATTGCCGCTGGTATAACCGGTGAAATGGAGTAGTAATAAAATGGGGAATCCCCTGCACTATATGCAAACAAAAGTGCTACGCTTACAAAAATGTCAAATCCAAGGCTTGTTGGATGCTTAAGGAGAAGGGCGTACATTTCATGTCGCTTTATGTAAATTGCTATGGTATAGAGAAGTATGCCTAACCAGATAAAGAGCCCGAATGTATAATTAGCTCCTTGGCTAATTTTAAAAAGCAGCCAGATCAAACCAAACGCAAGTGCTATCACCCTAAATACAAAAAAGAACTGAAATAGATGCCTGTATTCATCAGGTAACTGGAATAATCGTTCCCTATCCATGAAAGACAACCCCTTGAACGCTTATTTAAATATATTATCATACGGGGTTGCCATGATACCACAGTAAGCTTGCTTGGTAATATTCAAAGCGCACTCATGGATTGTAATCAAGGAATGTAGCTATGGATTTCACGGATTCTTTTAATCTAGAAAGATCTCCCTGCCCTTGCCTCTGTCCTGATTTCGGTGTCCAGCATTGCATGAATCCGTTGCTTATTAATGTGACTCAGAATAATCTAAAAGTGTGCCGTTGTGATTACAGTTGTGAAAGCAGCGGTTCGAATCCTTCCAGGGTTCAAGTTTTTGGCATCCCCAAAATGGCTTGTCAAAGCCATAATCAAGAGGGTTATAATTTGCTGGGGAGGAGGGATTCGAACCGGATATCTCAAATGATAGGAGGGTGGATACCAGATCCGCCCTCTCTTGCACTTATTATGATTATTTTCCTGAAGACCTCTTTAAGCCGCCGGCTTCACCGCAAATGTTATGCTTCCATCAACTGCATCGACCATAACGCTATCGCCCTCTTTGATATCGCCCTCGAGGATCTTCAGTGCGAGGCTGTCCTGCAGTTTGCGCTGGATAACGCGCTTGAGCGGTCTTGCTCCAAAGACAGGGTCGAACCCTTCCTCAGCTAAGAGTTCTTTGGCGCTATCGGTCAATTCGAGCGTTATGTGGTGCTCCGCGACGCGCTTTGTCAGGTGGGCGATCTGGATGTCGACGATGTGCTTGAGGTCTTCAAGGCTTAAGCGATTGAAGATGACGATATCGTCCACACGGTTTAGGAACTCGGGCCTGAAATGAAGCTTCATCGCTTCGTCGACTTTTTCTTTAAGCTCCTCGGGATCGACCACCTCCTGGATGTACTGCGAGCCCAGGTTCGATGTCATGATAATAATGGTGTTTTTAAAATCCACCGTCCTGCCCTTGCCGTCGGTGAGGCGGCCGTCGTCGAGGATTTGCAGGAGCACGTTAAAAACATCGCTGTGGGCTTTTTCTATCTCGTCGAGGAGCAGGACCGCGTAGGGGCGGCGGCGAACCGCTTCGGTGAGCTGGCCGCCCTCATCATAGCCGACATAGCCGGGAGGCGCGCCGATCAAACGTGATACGGTGTGCTTTTCCATATACTCGCTCATGTCGATGCGAATCATGGCGCGCTCGTCGTCGAAAAGAAACTCGGCTAGCGCCCTTGCAAGCTCGGTTTTGCCGACGCCGGTCGGGCCGAGGAAGATAAACGAGCCCAGCGGGCGGTCGGGGTCTTGCAAACCGGCTCGCGCCCTGCGAATTGCGTTTGAGACAGCGGAAACCGCCTCATCCTGGCCGATCACCCTTACATGCAGCCGTTTCTCCATGTTGATGAGTTTCTCTATCTCGCCCTCCATAAGGTTGGAGATGGGCACGCCGGTCCATTTGGAGACGACTTCGGCGATATCTTCCTCGTCGACCTCTTCTTTTAACATCTTCTTGACTTTTTGCAGCTCCAGAAGGCGGCTGTTTTTCTCGTCGAGTTCTTTTTCAAATGTGAGGATATCCCCGTAACGCAGCCGCGCCGCAAGCGACAAATCCCCCGCACGTTCGGCGTTGGTTGCATCGACCTTGGCCCGCTCGATGCGCTCTTTCAGGTCTCGGATCTCCTGGATAACGCCCTTCTCGTTCTGCCAGTGGGCCTTCATGTGAAAGCTTTTTTCCTTAAGCTCGGCCAAGTCTTTTTCTATATTCGCAAGCCGCTCAAGGGCGGCCTTGCTCGTGTCGTTTTTAAAGGCCTGGCGCTCGATTTCAAGCTGCTTGATTTTGCGCTCGACCTCGTCGATTTCGGTCGGCATGCTGTCGATTTCGATGCGCAGGCCTGATGCCGCCTCGTCCATCAGGTCGATTGCCTTGTCCGGCAGGAACCTGTCGGTGATGTAGCGATTGGACATAACGGCCGCCGCAACCAGCGCAGAATCGGTTATGCGCACACCGTGGTGTACTTCATAGCGCTCCTTAAGACCCCTCAAGATCGCAATGGTATCCTCAACAGAGGGCTCGCCGACAAGAATCGGCTGGAAGCGCCGCTCCAGGGCCGCGTCTTTTTCAATATACTTTCGATACTCGTCGATGGTTGTTGCGCCGATCGCCCTTAACTCACCGCGCGACAGCGCCGGCTTGAGTAGGTTGGCCGCATCGACCGCGCCTTCGGCGGCACCGGCCCCGACCAGCGTGTGAAGCTCGTCGATAAAAAGGACGATCTCGCCCTCAGAGTTAGTAACTTCTTTTAGAACCGCTTTCAAGCGATCCTCGAATTCGCCGCGGTACTTGGCGCCGGCGATTAGGGCGCCCAAATCCAGGGCCACCACCCGTTTTTCTTTCAATCCCTCGGGGACGTCGCCGGAGATTATCCGCTGTGCGAGCCCCTCGGCGATGGCGGTTTTGCCGACGCCGGGGTCGCCGATTAGCACAGGGTTGTTCTTGGTACGGCGCGAGAGCACCTGGATAACCCGGCGGATCTCGTCATCGCGACCGATGACCGGGTCGAGCTTGCCGATTCTGGCAAGGCGCGTTAAATCGCGGCTGTATTTCTCGAGCGCCTGGTATTTTTCTTCGGGGTTTTGGTCGGTTACCCGCTGGCTTCCTCGTACATCGACGAGGATTTTTAAAACCGTGTCCTTCGTTACGCCGAGCGCGCGCATGATTGCGGCGGCGGCGCCATCGACCGAGACCAGCGCGAGAAGCAGGTGCTCGGTGCTTACATACTCGTCTTTAAGCTGCTCGGCTTCCGCAAATGCGCCGTCTATCACTCTCTTTAGGTCGGCCGCAACGTACGGCATAGCGGTCGCACCCGAGACTTTCGGCCGTCTACTCAGCTCGGCGTTGATCCGGTTCGTAACCGTGCCCGGGTCGACGCCGAGCTTCTGTAAGATGGGGACGACGATCCCGTCCTGCTGGCCGATGAGCGCGAGAAGCAGGTGCTCCGGCTCGACCTGCTGGTGCCCCATCCCTTCGGCAAGACGCTGGGCCTCCCCCAACGCTTCCTGTGACTTTATCGTAAACTTATCCAACCTCATAGTTTCACCTCTACTCCCTGAACAGCTCCGACTTTCTCAGCACGACATGGCCGCGCCGCATGGGCACGAGTGCGTTTTGCTGGACCTTTTCAAGCTCCTTGCCCAGGTTTTCCTGAAGGTCCCCGACCCGTTTCTGGAGTTCGCCGATGAGGCATTGCGCCTGCTCGATCTGGTCTTGCAGCTCGAATATCTTGATAACCCCGGCGAGGTTTACCCCGAGTTCCTGGGTAAGCGTCTGTATCAGCTTCAAACGGTCGATGTCACACTGGGAGTACAAACGGGTGCTCCCCTGCGTGCGCTTGGGTTTGATGAGCTTTTTCCTCTCATAAATCCTCAGCGTCTGCGGGTGCATGCCCGCAAGCTTTGCCGCAATGCTTATCATGTAGACCGGCTCATCATACATCTTGTTTCACTCCAGATTCTAGGCTTCTTAAAGCCCTAGTAAACTTAGAACTAAAACTGTTTTCTAAAGGCCTGCCTTGGATCGTCTTTTCTGCTGCTCGCAAACCTTATCAACAACTCTTTTTCGTCGGCGGTGAGTTCTTTCGGCACTTCGATCTTAACGGTGGCGAGCATATCGCCCCTTCCGCTGGCCTTTAGCTTGGGCGATCCCTTACCGCGTAGTCGAAACACCTGCCCGTCTTGCGTACCGATGGGGATTTTTAGGGAAACGGTACCGTCGACCGTCGGGATTTCGATACTTGCCCCGAGCACCGCCTCCACGAACGTTACCGGCACATCGAGCAGGATATCGCCGCCGTTTCGCTTAAAGAACGGATGGGGCGCAACTTTCGTTATGATATAGAGATCGCCGGGAGGGCCGCCGTTTTGGCCGGCCTGGCCCTTCCCCTTAAACTTGATCTTACTTCCATCGGCTGCGCCGGCGGGGATTTTGACCGTCTCGGTGCTCGGACCGCCCTTTTCCTCCCGGTTGATCAATAACTGCACGGTTTTTCCCTTGAGGGCTTCGTCAAATGAAAGATGCGCGTTATAGGTGATATCCCCGCCTTTGGCACGCATATTCGCCCGCTGGGCGCCGGCACCTCCACCGAAAATATCGAAGATATCCCCGATGTTTCCGGCTTGAAACCCGCCGCCGAATCCTGAGAAGTCGTTAAATCCCCCCGCACCGCCAAAGTTGCCGGTGTCATAGCTATAATTGTGGCCGCCGGGGCCGCGGGCATTGAAGAAACTGCCCATCTCATCGTATTCTTTGCGCTTCTTGGGGTCCTTTAAGACCTCATACGCCTCACTTACTTCTTTAAACTTTTCCTCGGTCTCGGCCTTGCTCCCTTTGTTCGTGTCGGGATGGTATTTGCGGGCAAGTTTACGGTAGGCATCCTTTATCTCCTTTTTGGTAGCATTCCTGCCAACCCCAAGAACCGCATAATAATCCTTATATGTTCTGCTTGCGCTCATTTATATCACCGCTATATCACCGCTATATCACCAAAAACTGCTTTATCCCCGGTCCCCGGACCCCGGACCCTGCACTTACTTCGCAACTTTAACCGTCGCCGGGCGCAGGAGCCTGCCCTTAAGGTCGTACCCTTTCTGCAGCACCTCGACTACGGTGTTTTCTGCGTGCTCATCACTTGCCACCTGCATAACGGCCTCGTGCTTCATGGGATCGAACTCTTCGCCCGCGGGGTCGATTACCTCCACGCATTCCTTGGCAAGCAGGCCTTTAAGCTGCGTGTAGATAAGCTCGACGCCCTCTTTAAGCCGTCCGCCTTCAGCGTCGGCCCCGGCCGCATCGAGAGCGCGCTCCAGGTTATCGATGACCGGTAGAAGCTCCAGTATTACAGTTTGCACAGCATACTGGATGATTTGCTCTTGCTCCTTTATCATCCGCTTGCGAAAGTTCTCCATCTCGGCTTGCAGCCGCTTCAAGGTATCCAGGTATTCAGCGGCTTCAGCTTCTTTTTGCTCAAGGCGCTCTTTGAATTCCATATGGTCGAGACCGACTCCATCGCCTGTGGCTTTTTCCTTCGTCAACACCATCACCTCAAAATAATCGAGAAGAAGGGGTGCTGTGCCCCTCTTTCCGTATGTTTATGGTTAGCGGGAACTATTTCCCTTCGTCTTCCTCGCTTACGACTTCGTAGTCGGCATCGACCACGTTCTCGCCGTCGTGCGAGCCGTCCGCCGCACCGCCGTCGGCCGATGCCTGGCCCGCCTGCTGCTGCGAGTAGACCGCCTGGCCGATTTTATACGACTGCTGCAAAAGCTCCTCGTGCGCGCTCTTGATCCGCTCGATATCGGAGCCCTTCAGGGCGTCTTTTACATCGGCAAGCGCCTTCTCAATCGCTTCTTTGTCGGCCGGGGAGAGCTTGTCGCCGGCGTCTTTTAACGTGCGCTCGGTCGTGTAGGTGAGGTTGTCGGCGTTGTTTCTGATCTCCGCTTCCTCACGCCGCTTGTGGTCTTCCTCGGCATGGCTCTTGGATTCGCGCACCATCCTGTCTATCTCGTCTTTATTAAGCGCGGTCGCGCCGGTTACGGTAATCCTCTGCTCTTTTCCGGTGCCCATATCCTTTGCGGATACGTTTACGATACCGTTTGCATCGATATCAAACGTAACCTCGACCTGCGGTATGCCCCTCGGCGCCGGCGGGATATCCACTAAGTGGAAGCGGCCCAGGGTCTTGTTATAGGTCGCCATCTCGCGCTCGCCCTGCAGGACATGGATCTCAACACTGGTCTGCCCATCGGCAGCAGTGGTAAATACCTCGCTTTTCTTTGTAGGGATGGTCGTATTTCTCTCGATCATCTTTGTAAACACGCTACCCAGAGTCTCGATACCCAGGCTAAGCGGGGTAACATCGAGAAGCAGGATGCCCTTAACCTCGCCCATCAACACGCCGGCCTGAATCGCGGCGCCAACGGCCACGACCTCGTCCGGGTTTACGCCCTTATGCGGGTCTTTGCCGGTTAAATCCTTTACCATCTCCTGAACCGCCGGCATCCTGGTCGAGCCGCCGACGAGGATAACGTGATCGATGTCCGATGCGCTGACCCCCGCGTCCTTCATCGTCTGCTCCACCGGCTTGCGACATTTATCCAAAAGGTCTGCGGTCATCTTCTGGAACTCGCTCCTTGAGAGCGTTATGTCCAGGTGTTTCGGACCTTCGGCGTCCGCCGTGATAAACGGCAGGTTGATATTGGTTGAAAGGGTCCCTGAAAGCTCCATCTTGGCCTTCTCCGCCGCCTCTATCAAGCGCTGCAGCGCCATCTTGTCGTTTCTTAAATCAATGCCGTTTTTGGCCTTGAAATCATCGGCCATCCAATCGACGACCTTCTTATCCCAATCGTCGCCGCCAAGGTGGTTGTCGCCCGCGGTTGCCCGCACCTCAAAAACGCCGTCGCCGATATCGAGAATGGAAACGTCGAACGTTCCACCGCCAAGGTCGAAGATGAGGATCGTCTGGTCGTGCTCCTTATCAAGACCGTAGGCAAGCGCAGCCGCCGTCGGTTCGTTGATGATTCGCAAAACCTCTAAGCCCGCGATTTTGCCGGCGTCTTTTGTCGCCTGACGCTGGGCGTCCTCAAAGTAGGCGGGGACCGTGATTACGGCCTGGGTGATCTTCTCTCCCAGGTACGCCTCGGCATCCCTTTTTAGCTTCTGCAGGACGAACGCCGAAATCTGCTGCGGCGTGTAGTCCTTGCCGTCGATATCGATTTTCCAATTCGTACCCATCTCGCGCTTAACAGATTTAATTGTGCGATCCGGGTTTGTGATCGCCTGACGTTTCGCAACCTCCCCGACAAGTACCTCACCGGTCTTCGAAAACGCGACGACCGACGGGGTTACCCTGCCACCCTCGGCATTGGCGATAACCTTTGGCTCGCCAACTTCCAGAATGGCCATACACGAGTTGGTTGTTCCTAGGTCAATCCCCAAAGCTTTAGCCATTGTTCAACACTCCTTACGCTGTAATTTAGTTCTACTATATAATCTAAGCCTGGTATTGTCAAGTTTGTTAACAAAGTTCTTGTAAAGTATATCGATACTCTTAGTATCAACTTTAACGCGAAGCACTCTTTTTGCAAAAAAACAGTGCGCCATGACGTTTCTCTACAGCTTGCCGCTCCATCCAAAGCCGAGCGGTGATTTGCCGGACTAAGCCACCTCCGTGTAGCTTGGCTGACCGAGCGTATCCATAATTTACTAAAATGCTTTGATTAAACCTCTTTACAAGCTGCGAATAGTTTTGTATAAGTTGTTTTAGTGCAAGATGAAGGCTATTTTGAGAAGGAGTTTTTTATGCCTAGACCAGTAGTTGATGTCGACGAGTGCTCCGGGTGCGGAACTTGTGTTGACAGCTGCCCCAACGGTGTGCTTGAGCTCGTTGATGACATCGCCAAGCCAGTTAACGAGGAAAACTGTGACGGTTGCAAGACCTGCATGGAAGAGTGTGCAATGGAAGCTATTGAGGTAGAAGAAGACTAGGGAGCTACCCGATTGCTTAGCGACGGCGCCGGATATAGTTCTGATTATATCCGGCGCCTTTATTCTTTCCCGGTCTTTTCCGGTTCTTTGCATAAGCCCGCCTAAAACGTACTCTATTGCCTTTAATACTGTTAGCATGCATTATATAATGTAATAAATATGAAATATAAAGGGATGGAGGCTACATGGTGAGAAAAATATCAAGCGGGATTCCGGGATTAGACGAGCTGCTTGATGGAGGCCTTTACAAGCGAAGCTCAACCGTTATCGCCGGTCCTCCAGGAACCGGAAAGACCACGCTCGGGACTCAATTTGTATATAACGGCGCAGTTAAGTTTAACGAACCCGGTATATTTATAACATTCGAGGAATTTCCGGAGATTATCTACCGGGACGCGATGAATTTCGGCTGCGACTTAAAGAAACGCGAGGCGGAAGGCAAGATTAAGGTGATATTCACGTCACCTGCCGTCCTTAAGAGCGAGCTTGAGAAAGAGAGCGGCTTTTTGGACACGCTCGTCGAGCAGATGGGGGCAAAACGGATCGTCATCGACTCGATTACCCTGATGGAGCAACTGACCACCGACGCCCAGGAACTCAGGCAAATATTTAACAGTCTGGTGAACGGGCTTAAACGGCTCGACCTTACAACCATCCTCACCAGCGAGATTCCTTTGCTTTTTGGGCAGGACAGCTCGTTTGAGACCAGTATCGGCTTTGTCGTCGACAACATCTTCTTCTTGAAATACGTCGAGATAGAGAGCGAACTCAAAACCGCGCTTACCATTCTTAAGGTAAGGGGCAGCAAACACGCCAAGGATATACGGCGCTATGAGATTGCAAAAAATGGTGTCAATATAGAGACCAAGTTCACGGGGCACCAGGGGGTTTTAACCGGGTTCCCCTCCCGCGCGATAACCGGAAAGACGCTCCTTGAAGAAGGACTAATACGCAAGAAAAGGTAGTACGGATGAGCTTCGTAGCATTTGTCGAGATAATTAACTTCTTCCTGGCAAGCCTGGCCGCCATAATTTCGCTGGGGATTTTGCGGAAAGTGGCGGGCAACTTGGCATTAAGCTGGAAATATTCATTTGTTGCATTTCAGGTTCTAGCTCTGGCAACCCTGCTCACGGCTATTTACGAACTCGGCACCCGTTTTGTGGCGGGCATCGATATGCAGTTGCTTGGCAACACGGCTCACTTCATCTTCGTAATACTTGCCTTTTTCGGCCTTCTGCGGCAATACCAGCTACTTAAAGGCCTTACCAACCGGGGTGGTTAAGTGGTATCCGTTGACATTGTCGCCATAATCATTACGATCATCGGTCTGGCAGCCGCCCTTACCGCCCGCAAAACCTGGCTACTGGTTGAGGGTGACTTGGCCGAGAGCTGGCGTTGGATACTGCCAAGCGTGCCCATATATGCTACATCATTTATCGTTCTTATCTTGCACAATTTCCTGCAAAGGTACGCTGTTTCGAGGCCGGTTGTCTCGTTAGTCGTTAATCTTAACTTGGCGGATAAACAAACAGGGTTTAAAATGCAAATTTGGGAGCCGATAATACTAGTGCTTAAAAACATTCAAGTTCTTTCAGAATTATTATTTCTGATCTTGGTGCTGATCGGTCTTACGCGGCAATACAGGCTCTTTAAAGAATTATCCAGTAAACAGTAGCGTTGGTGAACTAAATAATGAGTAAAAATTGATGAGTAAAAAATTAGAAAAGATCATAAAGAATTTTAACTGTAAAACAAAGGCCTTGGCCTTGGAGATACTCGACTCGCCGATCAAATGGGATTTACTTAACTTCTACCAGACGAATCCCTTCTCCATTCATACGGCACAAGGCTTGGCGAATATCATCGGCCGAAGCCCGGATCAGGTGTTTATAGAGGCCGAGGAACTGGCGTCCGCGTCTGTCTTAAAGCGAATCTCGCGCAACGGTGATAAGTCTTCAATTTACTCCTACGAGCCGGCTGCGAAAGTCGCCTCGCTTATAAAAATATTGTTTGAACTGCATAACGAGGAGCACGACCTCCTGGATAAACTCGAACAGCTGATAAAAGACAGCCAAAATAGGTGATAGCAAGCCTGGTGGTCTTACCGCCGCTTGCTCTATACCTTCATAATAACAACGCTATCCAGCATCTAAAGGCCCCTATCAGGGGCTTAGTTTATGTCTACCAGGACTTGGCAATTTATCCGATTGCCTGTAAACTAACATAAATATCCAGATTATTTCATCTCGTAGGAGGTTAATGTGGACGAGCACGATTTTGCCGAGCTAATATCCGTGTTTTTAAAAGGTACTGAGCCGGATGAAGCCCCTGAGAGCAAGGCGAACAACGAAACCGGCGCCGCCGAAACGAAGCAGGCATCCAACAAAGCCGAAATTCGAAAGAATATCATTGAGGCCCTCGCAGAAAAAATCAAGGGCTCTCAGAGCGCCGAGGATGCGGACATAGCATCCCAGAGTAACGACCTGGAAGAGCCGGAATCCACAGAAGAGTTCACGGTAAGCGAGCCCGCACAAAGCATTTCCGAAACCCTCGTCACAAAAGAAGAGGTCGATAAGCTTCTCAACAAGGACGAGCCTGAAGAAATCGTCACATTGCAGCAGATATTGCACCGTTTCACCGATCTGGATGGGGTCATAGCCGTCCTTCTTGTAACAAGGGATGGCTTCACGGTCGATTTTGCCTCCAACATCGAACTCGACCTCGATATGATAAGCGCGGTTGTGGCAACCGGGTTCGGTTCACTCGACAAAATCGGCTATGAGCTTAACCAGGGTGCGTTACAGACGGCAATGCTCGAATTCGAAAACGGCCCGGTGATAATCGCACCGATCGTGCCCGACATTGCGCTGGTTGTCGTAGCCTCACAGTGGACCACCCTGGGCCGCATTCGTTGGGAGATTAAAAAGCACCGCGACGAACTCATTGCGAGCCTGTAATAGTAACGACCGGCCTGTAACTCTATCGGAAAATATGGAATGTAAAGAGATTGTAGATTTGCTAACAGAATATATAGATGGCGAACTCAGCGAGAGTGAGCGCCGGGCCGTAGACGAGCACCTAAAGGGCTGCCCTGAATGCCGCGCTCGGCTTACGGCGATAAAGAGCGCCGTATCCATGGTAAAAGGCATCGATACCCTCGAGGTTCCTGCCGGGCTTTCACGCGCTCTTCGTCAGATCGCGCAAGACGGCGCTACAGACAAAGCGCCCGGGCGGGTTCAGACGACCGCAAAACCAGTAGCGCCAAAAACCGCTCGACCTGCGGCACGAAGGCGTGGCTTCACCCTACCTAAACTGCAATACCTGGTGGCCAGCGCCGCTGTTGCCGCCATCGCCCTTATCGTGCTGCTCACGCAAATCGATCTTGGGAGCCTCGAAAAAAGCTCAACGATTAACGGGGCCGGCCAAAAAAGCGCGGGGCCGGCCGAGAGACAACAACTGCCGGCTACAAATCAGGCGCTTGAGCGCGGCGGCCACGATATCGACTCGGTGAGCGGCAAAGCGACGGATTCATTGGGCGCGGGCAAAGCCTATGGGGACGGCAAGGCAAAAAGTGCGCCTAAAAACGGCGAGCTTCTGTCAAGGGGCCTTCCGGACACTACCAATGATGCATGGCCCAAGGTTGTGGTTTCAAATAAGACCTACGGCACCGAATCCGCAAGTAACCTGCTCGATGATATTCGGAAGAAGACCGACGGCCTTTATATCGTAAAAGATGCACAAACCAAGCGCGCTGCAGTTATGAGTACGCTGCTTAAGCGAATCACCGCAAGTGGCGGCAAAGGCGAGCTGCTGCGAAGCCCGATCAATTCTCTCCTCGACGAGACGAAACGAGCCGCCCTGCCCGTTTACCTGGAGCGAGCCAAGTTCGACAAGCAGGAGTGCATGCTCATCATCATACGCTGGGGGTTTGGCGGCGATAAAAATAGCCTCTACAAGGCAAGTCTCTACGTCACCGACCTCTCCGGTTGGAGCATTATTCACTACGAATCGAAGTAGTATCATAGGGGACGTTCTTAATTTGCGCAATTTACTCGAGTAAATTGCGCAAATTAAGA
>NZ_PFNG01000037.1:0-8868 GCF_002791875.1 Candidatus Aquicultor secundus
TCGTGTTCTTCCCATGGCAACCATTCCTTTCATTACCTCGATTCTACAGGTTGCCATTCACTCTTAGCTACTGGTTCAAGCTGGCGGGCTCATATCCAAAAGCATGAGCAACGGTTGCGAGGTTATCTATGACATTCTTGTAAAAGGTAAAACCAGGGTTCTAAAAAAGAACTCTTTAAATGACGTAAAGCAACACATCGAGTCCGAGATAAAGTCAATTGCCATCGTACCCATTAACCTAAGGCAAGATAGGGCCTGTACGGTCGCTATTGGAAAGAAGACAGCGGGCTCCTTTACCGACAAGGAAATCCAATTACTCGAGCTGCTTAGCTCAAGAGCCGCATTTGCGCTTGAGAACGCCATATTGTTTAACAGGCTCGAGCAATCATACCTCGACACAATAGAATCCTTGGTAAAAGCTATAGAGGCCAAGGATAAATACACTCGCGGACACTCGGAGCAGGTCGCAACCCTTGCGCAAGAGATAGCCCTTGTTATGGGGCTGGATAAAGATAGGGCGGAGCGGATTTACACCGCCGGCCTCCTGCACGATGTCGGCAAAATTGGAATATCCAGCGGTGTATTATGTAAGCCGTCCACACTAAGCCCCGAAGAGTACGATGAGATCAAGCTTCATCCGATTAAAGGGTATGAAATCCTACGACCTATCCGCAGCTTTAACGATCTTGCGGAGATCGTTTTGCAACACCATGAGCGGTTTGACGGCTCGGGTTATCCACGGGGCATGCATGGACATGATATATTTTTTGAAGCCCGCGTTTTGGCTGTTGCGGATGCATACCAGGCAATGATCTCCAGTCGTCCATATCGCAAGGGGCTACCCATAGAGCAGGCCATACTGGAGATTCGAAAAGGCGCAGGCGGCCAATTCGACCCGGAGATAGCCAAAATCTTTATCGGCATGCTTAAACAAGAGCAGAAATCCTCTCGATCCTCAAAGCCTAAAAATATTCCCTCTGATTCGACAGTCCGCAGTTAATTGAATTCACTTCATGCTGTTCCCCATAATAGTAATAGTATTTGGGTACATTAAGTAGCGAACTACTTTAGTTGCTACTTAAATCAGTGTCTGAAGAATTATTTGGACCATGGTTTGAAGGGCTATTACATTGGAGGTGCCGGCATGAAGTTTTTGGTTATCGACAGGGGTGGAAGTATCGAACTTTCGCCGACCGAAGGTGAATCCCTGTTCATGCAAACCCGCGATTGGGTTAGGGATATGATGGACAGCGGAAAGATTGAGATGGCTTATGCGTTGTCGGGCGAAATGGCGAGCGTCATGATTTACAATGTTGAGTCGAACGAGGAACTTGATGATATGTTGCAGGATTATCCGCTCAGCAACTACTCGGTTTTTGAGGTTTACCCGTTATCGGATGCTCTTCGCTCGTTTGAGAAAGCGGCCGGTGTTTTCGGGATGAGAAGGCAGATGGCGGCGTAAGCGCAGGCTTTAAGACGAAAAATAAAAGCCGGTGTGGTAGCCGGCTTTTATTTGCAAATCCTGGTTTATCTTATATTTCATTTATTTCATTTGTTGGATTATTATTGGCTAGGCCCGCTCTTCGAACCCTGTACGGTCCACTGGCCTTTATCGTTCTTGATAAACGTCCAGGTCGCCATCCAAGTGCCGTTCGTGCCTAGGTTCATGGTTACGGGTACATTAGCTACGTTGCCGTTAATGGCCGGTGTGCCGACCTTATAGCCTACGAGGCCGTAGCCCTCACGCTGCTGGCCGAAACTGGTAGCGTCTCCCTGGCCCTTATTTGCATAAGATTGCAGGTCATATGCGGTTTTCCAGTCTTTGGCTATCCATGCTTTGTAATATTTTTCGCAGAACTGGTCAAGCGTCATAGTTGCCGGGACGATTGTTGCGGGATCTTTTGAGCTAACCGGCGCGCTTGATTGAGGCGCCGCTGCGCTTGGTGCAGTTAGCTGACCGCCTGTCTGAGGTGATGCCGCCCCCGGTTGAGCGGCCTGTCCTGATTGCCCGGTTTGCGGTACCTGGGTACCCGTGCCTGGTTGAGCCGTGTTTACCGACGGAGAATCTCCCTGTCCGAATGCCGCAAAAATCACTAAGGCAAGTACTGCCACACCGATTACTGCGATTGGAAGGATCTTTTTCAAATCCACGAACCGACTTCCTTTCTCTCGAATGTGAAAAAATACATTTGCTGATAATGTACCTTAAACTGCACTAGCTTTCAAGTATAAGACACGGCTGATATAAATTGCATGGGGCCATAGAAACCTCTATTGGTTTGCTCTAAAATATAGGCGACACAGCACTAGCGCGTGCTATAATGCTTAGAAGTGTTTGCTAGTACCAGCCGGGGTATGGTATCGGTTACGGATTAGGTGGCCGAGTACTAGTAATTATAAGTAACTATGAATAACTCACAGGAGGTAAGAACAATTGCTTAACTTAAAGAAATTACTCGCAATATTTGCCGTGGCGGCATCAATCTTTGTGGCAGCCGGCTGCTCATCGAACCAGGCTACGGTTCAGGACCAGAGTGGCGTCCAGACGGGTGTTGATCAGTCGCAGAAAGCACAGCCGACCGATCTGTCGGAATTACAAGCGCAGCCGCAGCAACCGGCCCAGCAACCGCAGGCGGCCGGCTATCAAAATATCGACGCCGCACAGGCCAAGCAGCTTATCGATGGTAAATCGGTCCAGCTCATCGACGTCAGGGAAGAGGATGAGTTTAGGATGGGCTATATTGCGGGCGCAAAGCTGATTCCGTTGGGCCAGCTTACTTCACGAATCGGAGAGATCGATAAGACGAAGCCGGTCCTTGTGTACTGTGCTTCCGGTGCGAGAAGCGCCGAGGCCGCGCAGGTTCTGGTCGCATCCGGTTATACCAAGGTCTATAACCTTGCAGCCGGCGTTGAGGGTTGGACTTACGGGTTAACCCAAAACTAGCAGGACGCTTGGTAAAGCGGCAGCTAAGTACCTATTTACAATAGTAGCGTTAAGAGTATAATTAAATGTATCTGAAGATATCCACGCAATAAAGACGGGTGAAAACCCGCCTTTATTGTATTCCCAGCCCTATAAAAGGCCATTCTGCTTATATTCACCTTTATATTCAGGCTTTAGTTCTTAGTCGTACGGTAGTTGATCGACAGGGTTTTAGCTTGCCAAATTTTCCTCTCTTTTTGCGAGACGCCTCAAGACGTCTATCGCCGCATCGATGTCAGGCACCACATCGTCGGGATAGCTTTTTGCGTATGTTATGACGCCCGCCGAGTCGATAACGAAAATCACGCGGTTCTCCCGCTGTTTTTCTTCGCTCCATACCTCAAAAAGGCGGCCCACATTTCCAAACCAGTCGGAAAGCAGGAGGAAATCGATCCCCAGTTTTTCTGCGAATGCCTTGTGAGACCATTCGCTATCTGCGCTTATGCCCACGACCTGGGCTTCGAGCTGGCGTATTTCGGGTAAGTGCTCGATGATACGGCCGAACTCCGAAGTTCAGACAGGTGAAAAGTCGTGCGTGTAAAAGGCTAACAAGATGTTCCGGCCGCGCAAATCCGAGAAGTGGCAACTGTTTCTGTCCTGATCCGGTAACGTAAAATCGGGAGCAAGTTCTCCAATTTCGAGAGCCATAATCCACCTCCATTCATAATGTTAGGTGGAATATTCCCATAATTGCGGTGAGTAATGCTTGATGCCGATTAATGGTCTTAATTTCTTTTGCATAAGTCTTTTGTTGCTGCTCTACGGCAATCCAGGCTTAGCTGATTTTACCAAGCTCAAGAAGGGCTTTTCTAAGTACATCCTTGCCCTTTTCGGTCATGCCGATAAGCGGGAGTCGTACCGGGCCGGCAGGTAGCCCCATCCAGGTCAAAGCCTGTTTTATCGGGACCGGGTTGGGCTCGACGAAGAGCGCGTTTACCACGTCGAGGGTTTTAAAGTGGATATCGCGGGCGGCGTCGATGCTGCCTTCGCCGACAAGTTTGACCATCTGATCTACTTCCTTGCCGATAACGTGGCCCACAGCGGCAACCGCTCCATGACCACCCAGGCACAGAAGCGAGAACGTAAGCGCATCTTCTCCCGCGTAAATATGGAAATTGGAGGCATGCGTGGCTTTGATTATCTTCATCGTCTGCAGGATGTCGCCGGAGGCGTCTTTCAGGCCGACGACCGTGTCGAGCTCGGCGAGTTTGAAAATCGTGTCGGGCTCGATGTTTCGCGAGGTTCTGCCCGGGATATTGTAGATGATTATCGGCAGATCGGTCGCATCTGCTATGGCTTCAAAATGCTTTATGATGCCTTCCTGGCTCGGCTTGTTATAGTAGGGACCGACCTGGAGCGTTGCGTTCACGCCAACATCCGCGGCCGCTTTCGTCATCTCTATTGCTTCTTTTGTCGAGTTCGAGCCGGTGCCGGCGATAACCGGAACCCGCCCGGCAACCGCATCGACCGTAATCTTTATCACGTTGACGTGCTCGTCGTGCGAGAGCGTGGGCGACTCACCGGTTGTCCCGCACGGGATGATTGCAGCGGCAGCCTGCTCATCGATCATATAGTCTATCAGGGTGCGAAGACCGGCTTCGTCGACTTCATAGTTATCGGTAAATGGTGTAATGATAGGGATAAGGCATCCCCTTAGATCCCATTGCTTCTGCCTCATGTTGACTCCTCCTCGTTATACATCTTACAATTTTACCCTTTACATGGGTAAATGCGTCAAGCATTATTAGGTGTTTTTTGGAAAGAATACCGTCCGAGTGAGGATGGGGCCTTACTTGCCTTCGGACTGTAAGAAATTCTCGATCTCTTGAAGGCCACGCTCGGTCTGGCTTTTTATGATCGACTCGGAGAGAAGCGATTGCATTTTTTTATGCGTGTCGATTATTTCGTTTAGTAAATCGTGTATTCGGTTTAGCTTTTCATGCTGGGCATCGGTCCAGCTGTTTGAATCGCTCATATAGCAATAGTATCATAAATTGCCAATTATTACCATATGATGCCAGAACATGCGGATGTCCTGATTGCGCCCTATCGCAAGGGTCACCCAGGTTCCGCTATACTATAAAGAATCGCAGCGGATTGGTGAGTTTAAGCCGGATTGGAGAACCTATGCAAGCAGGGGGAATAAACCTACCGGGAATCAAAGATGTAGTGCTGATCAGGGCTTTGTCGAACAGCGCCGACGGTGAGGTTGCTCTTAAGGCGGGCGATACGATTCAGGCGAAGGTTGTTGCGGCCTCCCAGGAGAGCGTTATTTTAAATATCGGCGGGTCCCGCATCAGCGCTTCGACGAATCTTTCTCTTAGTCCCGGCCAAATGGTGGCGCTGGTCGTTGTCGAAGCGGGTCCGGAGAAAGTGGTCTTAAAGCAAGTCGCAGAGCAGAACCCCGGCTCGGCCGCTTTAAAGTACGGCAAAGCCGATCTTGTAGCGTATCTACTGAAAAACTCCGGCCTGCAAAGTAGCGATGTCAAGAATATCGCAACGCTTGTCCGGGGGTCGAAAATCGATACGGGCGCAAGCTTTGCCGAGCTTGAGAAGCTTGTTTCATCGGCGCTTGGCAAGACGGATGTGCCGGATGAGCTTAATCTTGGCGCATTGCTCGATGAAATCGACGAGCTGATCGTTACTACGGGTGATAAGCAGGAGATAGTGGGCAGTCTGAAAGCGATGGCGAAGGCGATAAGCCATGAGGCGGGTGTGCTCGCTTTGCTTGAAGGTGGCGGGGTTGACGTCAACGATCTCAAGGCAAGCCTTTTGCAATCCCGTTCGGCGCTTACCGCAACTATCCGGAATCGTCCGCATTTGACCAGTATTGGGATATTATCAGCAGTGAAAGAATCGGTCGAGAAGGTGATAAGCATGTTTCATGCGGCTGAGGCGCTGAACCTACCGGTTGATCTACCGGCAAAGGGCTTTATATATCTGCCGCTTCCCGTGCGGTTGGGTAAGGATATGGGTACGGCCGAGGTCAAGATATTTAAGAAAGCGCCTGATGGCAGGGGCGGCGCACAACAATCATCGGTTTTTACCATCGGCTTTGCCCTGGACATGCCGTCGCTTGGTAAAACCAGGGCGTGGCTTGAGATGGCCGACAGGTTTGTAAACTTCTCGATGGCGCTTGAGAATACGGAGGCGATACGGCTCGCCGAGAGTATGCTTGGCGGGCTTAAGCAATCCCTTGAGGATATGGGTTATCAGGTGGGCAAGATGGCTGCGTTCGAGATAAAAGAAGACAGCCCGGTCAGCTTGATTGAAGAGAAGCTTGGTTTGAACCTTGCCGGCATAGATTTTAAGGCGTAATCATGCAGAAGGACAAAAAAAACGAAAAGACGAATAGAGCGCGCAAGGCCGTCGCGTTAGGGTATGACTCGGCTAACGATGGCGCCCCAAAAGTTCTGGCTAAGGGGTCGGGGCATGTGGCCGAGCGCATCGAGAAACTGGCAAAAGAGAGCGGGGTCGATCTTTACGAGGACGCCGCCCTTGTCGAGGCGTTAAGCGCCGTTGATATTGGAAAAGAAATCCCCGAGGAGCTTTACCGGGTGGTGGCCGAAGTGCTTGCGTTTATCTATGCCCTTGACGGGCGGCTCTCAAAGGCGGGTCTTTGATCCGAGATTCATGGCCTTTCTTCTGATCTCATCTTGCCTGAGCAGGCCGTCCTGTGCTCCGATATGGCCGACCACCGAAGCTGAGTTTATCGCGGCCATAAATATCGAGGTTTTCAAATCGTGTCCCATGGTCAGAGCGGCGATGAACGTCGAGCCGAAGGCATCCCCCGCACCCGTCGCATCCACAACCTCTGTTTTAATTGAATCCTGATGGTAGAACTCTTCACCGTTCGTCACGCACGCGCCTTCGGCACCGCAGGTAACAACTACAATTCCTGGCCCCGTCTTCATGAGTTCGCCTGCAAGCTGCCGGTTATCCGAGATAACGATATCGGGGTCTTTTGATCGCAGGATGAGGGTGGCCTCGGTCCGGTTGACGATTAAAACATCGATGATTTTGAGCAGCGGGGCCATATATTCATAGCCGCGCTCGATTTGTCCTATACCCGGGTTATTTGCTACTTTAATCGACTTGCTGTGCGCAAACTCTATCGCCTGCCTGTGTAAATCCGGCGCCTGCCGGCTTATCGGGCCTATATAAAACCAGGAGGTGTCGTTGATTTTATCCCAATCGCGGACCCTGAGGTCACGGTTGGCACCCGAGTAGAAAAGGATCGTGCGGTCACCGGCGCCTACCGGGATGATAATAACGCTGGTACCCGTGCGTTTACCCTCGTCAACCCAGATAAAGTCGGTATCCGCGCCTTCCTGAAGCATCTCAAGGATGATTCGTTCGCCCATCTCGTCGTTGCCGACGTTGATGTACGGTGCAACGCTCAAACCGAGGCGGGCGAAGGCGGTTGTCGTGTTGCAGGCGCCTCCACCGTTATGGATGTAGGCGTCCTCAATCGACACCTTTGCCCCAAGGGCGAAAGAGATCATTTTCCCCTCGATGCTGGAGGGATCGGGCAGCACCTTTGCCCGATTGGTGACGAAAAATATATCCCTGCTTGCGCTTCCTAATGTTATGACATCAAACATAGTAATACATATTCCCGAAGCTGTGGTGACAAAACGAGTCCCACGGTTGTTTTATCTTAACCGTTTAGTTAGGAAAGGCTACACCTTTTTATAGGGTCTGTCAAGCGACTTCAGCGGCCCTGTTCGGCTTCGGCGAAAAGCGAAATCTCGGGTTTCTTTTCTTCTCTATTGTTTTTAACCAAATCAGGCTGCAATTGAACGTTTTTCTAAGCCTTGATGACGATTGATGCATGTTGGAAGGCCCTTGGCAATCGTCGGGTAGTTCGGCTTAAAGCCAAGCTCGTTCTTGGTTTTAGTCGTATCCGCAGCGAAACTTGAGGTGCTGAACGTTACCATATCGTTGTTGATGAGGGGCGCCGTGTTCGTGAGGCGCGCCCATAGGGCGGCGAAGCCGGCGAGCACCCGGTAGAGGGCTATCGGTACCGACTGAGGCCTTGGTACTTGTAGGAGGTCGGCGAGCATAAAGACGAATTCTTTGTAACGGACCGGCATATCATCGGCAACATTATATATCTGTCCGATCGCCTTTTCGCTGTTCAAGGCCAAAAGCATCCCCTGGACTACATCATCGACATGGACCGGGCTGAAAACGTAGTTGCCATCGCCCGGTATCCGGTAGAGCCCCTGCTTTATGAAGGACTTCAGGGCTTTAATCAGGCGCATATCGGGTCCGTAGACCGTCCCCAGGCGGAGGATGGTGGGCGAAAATTTTCCGTGTTCTGCCAGCACAAGCAGGTGCTGCTCGCAGAGCTTTTTGTAAAGCGCATGAAAACAGTTTGGCTGGGTGGCGGCATCCTCCGGGTTGATGGGTTGTGACGGGGCGGTGTGCGGCCCTAGAACCAGTGGGAAGCTGGGGAAAATGAACCTTTTAACGCCGTGAGCGATGCATTCGTTTGCCACGTTGATGGTTCCCTCGTAGTTGATTTTTCTCAGGTCTTCCTCGGGGTCAGCGACGAAGAGGGCGGCCGCAAGATGAAATACCGCATCGACGTCGGCGGCCGTTCCGCTAATAGACTGAGGGTTGGTAATATCTGCAACGACAATCTCGATTGCGGGATTTTGAATGCTTCGCGCTTCTTTTTCGGACCTGACCAGCGCCCTTATGCTGTGTCCTTGCCGGACAAGCGAGGGAATAAGCTGAAACGCGATGTCTCCTGCTGCTCCGGTTACAAGTAGTTTCATGGTATCCCCTGGTGGCAAATTGGATTATTTCACCCTGTAGATACCCAAAAAGAGAACGATCTACTATTGCAATGATTATAATACTTTGAAAGCGGTGTT
>NZ_PFNG01000037.1:8889-23537 GCF_002791875.1 Candidatus Aquicultor secundus
TCATATATTTTTAAGCAAACCCATGCTTTGATGACTTCCGCTAGGCCAATAGGAAAGAGTGCCCATGGACACACGTAAAATGTTTACTTGGCTTGCTCTTGTCCCGATCGCTGCCAGTATTTCATCTTGCACAAGCCACAGCATAAGCATAGAAGATGCTACCAAGCATCTTCAAATTGCATTGAATGATTATTCTCATTATTTTTAGGAAATAGTCAATCATTTTTACTACCAAGTTAAACCCCAGCTAAACTACCGTATGTTTTTAAAATTAGCAGGTTAGCACTGTGTAGAAAGGGTATTGATTAGATATATAAAGTAAGTTAGAATACGTGTATTAGAGTACAGTCATTATAAGACACTGAAGTAGTGATAGTTAGTAAATTGAAGCATGTGCTATAACTATCAGCAAAGGTTTTACGTGTATGGCTTATGGGATTTTAGGCTATCAGTCCTTAATAAGCAGGTAATTGCTTATAAAAGAAAGGGGGGCGTAAATATGTATCAGGGACAGCGCTACACTTAAGTGACAGTCGTTAAATAGCATAGGTAAAGAGCGCAAGTATGAACCTTGTTTTGTAAACAGCATGCTCGTAAAGTAAATCTAGCTTTGGCTCATTTAAATTTGCTATCTACTAGGGCAACAAAAATATTACCGAAAGACGCAAACGAATGAATAGGATTATGAGGATTAGGGGTAGGTGAACTATGAGATTGAGATTTACGTTAAGGCATTACTTGATACTGCAAATTTGCTTAGCGGTACTGTTGTTGGCGACTACAGCGACCCCGGCGTTTGCAACGGTGAAGTGGCTTTCCACTGTTGTTCCCGTACAGCAAGCAAAGAGCAATTGGTGCTGGGCGGCTAGCGGCGAGATGATTGAAAAGCATTTTGGTGGGACGCTAAGCCAATGGGCAAATGTCGATTACATTTATCATAACCAGAACTATCCAAATTATACAGCATCGTTAAACCAGACCAACCAAGCCATAAACCATTTCCAGACGAAAAGAACTGGTATGACCATAAGCAGTGGCCTAACCTTCTTATCGGTAAAATATCAGATCAACTGTGGCGGTCCGATGGCTGCAGGCTGGGGCTATTACAGTGGAGGTGGGCATATGACTGTTGTTCGTGGGTACGATGATGACACCGCAACCCGGTATGTGTACTGGGTTAATCCAGCAGATGGGGCAGGTCATAAAAATACCTATAACTGGTTTTACGACGACGGTGTCCACAGATGGGTTGAATCTATCTACTTTTATCAATAAGGAGTGAGGAGTAATCGATGAAAAGAGTATTAGCACTATTTGGTATCTTGGTACTTCTAAGCACTTCCTTTGCTAGCGCGCCCGTAGAGGTTGATCAGGTAATTAAGGCGCAGTTGAATTCGATTGCAAGCGATATGAAGGAGCAACCTGATTTTTGGAGTCTTACGGATGCATCTGAAGCACCAGTGGAGCTTGGGCAGCCATATAAAGTATACAATCTTGACTTGTCTAAGATTAAGGCACTCTCAAAGGATTATAAAAATAAAGACTTTCTTTCTGCGCTACGTGCAGAATATTACTGGGAATATCCACTGCTTGACAAAACAGGTAAAGTTGTCTCATCCGCAGATATTGGGCAAGAAAATGGCTCATGGGCTCTTATAGGCTACGGCAGGTACATGCCAAGAGAACTGATAAAGTTCAGCGCAGATGAAAATGACGTTACGAAGTATCTCAGCGAGCAGAACATCAGCAACGTATCCGAAGCAAAGCATGTAAGGGTCGAGGTGTTTAACACTGATTTTATTTATGTTAGTGCAGATCAAGGTGACTACCTCATTCCTCTCTACAACAATAAGGGTAAGCTAAGTCTAGATAATAAGAAATTATACCCAGCGGCAGATGTCTTATTGAAGATGGTTTCTACCATGGGTGAACCTGCGAAGGATGCTCAAGGTAACTTGTTATATGGTGGCGAACCAGGTACTGGCGTGGCCCACGGCATGGTGCAAAGCGCTATTAAGGGTTCAATTAAGGATGATGAGTCAACATCAGTTAACGACAGGAATACACTTTATGCAGCTATAGGTTTAGCGGTTTTTCTTGGTTTAGTAGGTGCTATGGTGGCACTACGTCAGCGACATCGTATTGGCAGTGCGTAGTGACTCAAACCTATTCGATTAGTAATGAGTAAAGCGCTACACGATGTGTGAAAACCCACATAAAGCTTTATATCAGATCGCCTGATAAGGGCCAACTACATAAATGGCAGCCGCCATTTATACGCTTTGTCTACATAGCCTGCAGGCGACGTAGTGTTTACAAACCGCTGCCTTCATCGGATGAACAACCGTTTATCGACAGGTTTTCTGCTTTGCTGCTATCTTTATGGAGTATGTAGGTTGACATGATCCGTTATATCGATGATTGTACCTGCGCTTCGAGAACCTGCGCGGGCTCGGTGATGTTGCGCTCCCTTCCTTTTAGCACAAGCCAGAGGGCGGTTGCCCAAGATATTGTGACAAGGAGCAGGTGCAAGAAGAGCTGCCGGGAAGTAATTGTGAGCGTATATCCATGGACTGCGATGCGGGAGGTCGCAGCACCGTGTAAAAAGATAAGATATAAAACTGCGGGGAGCAGGTTGAGGAGCCCCTGCAGGGTTGCTATAAACGCCGATAGGCTTCGGGCAAGGCCGCGGCCTTTTGCGTCTTTATCAAGCGCCAGAACCGCGAAAACAAACAGCAACGATGAGGAAAATAGGGCGTACTTCGACCACAACCACAGTTCGTCGAGCCGCACGGCGCCGAACAGGTACCACGGCGATCTCGGATAATAGAGCAAGGCTACGATAAGCCCGCTAAGCGCGTTTACCAGTATGATAAAAGGCATGTAGCACCATCTCCTCAAGAGCTGTTTTGTATTAATTTCGACCAGGATGGGCGATAGTTTAGAGGATTCAGGTGCATGTTCGCGTGGTTTCTATGGTCTAATCGGCTATAATAAATAGGGTATGGATAAAACAAGAAAGAAAAGCGGCCTTATCCCGCTGTTGCTAAGTGGCATCGCTGTGGCCGGGAGCTGGTTGTTTATTAGGCGCAAAGACAGCACAGCCAAACTGGCGCGGTTTCACGGGTGGCGGGGGGCAAAGAACTTCATCCACAGCTATGTGTACTTAAGATGGACGTCGTCGTACCTGAAACCGGTCAGGTATGCGCTCGAGCATCCACGGCTGTTCCCGGCCCGGCTTTACAGGGGTGCCGGTGAAAAGCTGATGAACACCCACCACGCCAAGGTAATCACAAGCGAAACGGCAAAACGTCTGGTCGATATTAAAGAGCCGGTTGTGGTTCGTAACCCCGAGCAGGTGCTGCCATTTGAGCGGGCGAGGGATATTATCCTGGAAAACTCCGAGCATATTGCGGTTACGGATTGCCCCTGCAGACAGATAGCCGAGAACCCGTGCCTGCCGATAGATGTATGCTTTGTTCTTGGTGAGCCGTTTGTCGATTTTGTCGTTGAGCATAAGAAGGGGAATGCGCGTAGGGTGGATACCGGCGAGGCGCTAGAAATCCTTGAGCGGGAGCACGAGCGGGGGCGTGTCCATACGGCCTGGTTTAAGGATGCGGCCGGCGACAGGCTCTATTCTCTCTGCAATTGTTGCTCGTGCTGTTGCCTGGGGATGCGCGCACTATCGCTTGGGTTTGGAGTCGTTACGTCCTCCGGCTTTACGGCCGGAATCGACCACGACTCCTGCACGTTGTGTGAAAGCTGCATTGACTCGTGCCAATTTAACGCACTGAGCATGGCCGATGAGGTCAAGGTTGATGCGGATGCATGCAAAGGGTGCGGCGTGTGCGTGGGGGTTTGCCCGGCGGAGGCCATCAGGCTTGAGGAAGACGCAAGCAAACCGGGACCGTTGGTTTTACCACACTAGAGAGGACGGTCAAATATCTGCATCCGGGCACAAGCACGACGACCTGCCCGCCACTCGCATTAGCGAAAATACCTGAGGCCCGGTCCACTGCTGGCATTGCCCAGTCGAATCTGAGATAATCTTACAAACACACGGAAGGATTCTTTTTTTATATATCATGTCCGCTATTTATGTGCATATCCCGTTTTGCAAACAAAAATGTAAATATTGTGATTTCAATTCTTATGCGGGACTGGCCGCATTTCATCAGCCCTACGTAAATGCGTTGCTGACCGAAATCGCTTCCCAGGCAGATTGCTACGGCGCTTTCGGCACCGTAGGGAGCATCTATATAGGCGGCGGCACCCCAACCCTGCTGGAGCCCTCTTACATAGCATCGATTATCACATCTCTGAAGGGGCGCTTTGCTATTACACCCGATGCCGAGATTTCCATCGAGGCTAACCCGGAAACGGTTACGTATGAAAAGCTGGCGGTGCTGCGGGAAAGCGGTGTGAACAGGCTAAGTATCGGGTTCCAATCCCTTGACGATGACCTGCTGACACTTCTTGGCAGAAAGCATTCGGCACAGCAGGCGGTGGATGCGTTTAATGCCGCCCGCCGGGCCGGCTTTGATAATATAAATATCGATCTCATATTCGGCGTCCCCGGGCAAATGCTCGCAAACTGGGCGCTTAATTTCGAGCAAGCCGCCGCGCTTGAGCCCGAGCACCTCTCATGCTACGGCCTTACGGTCGAGCCAGGGACCGCGCTTGAGTGCGAGATAACTACGGGTGCGCTCGCAATGCCCGATGAAGACATGCAGGCGGATATGTTTGCGTATACCATGGAATCTTTGGAAGAGTCCGGCTATGGGCATTACGAGATTTCAAACTACGCCAAACCCGGCAAGGAGTGCCGTCACAACCTGGTGTACTGGGATAACCGTGATTACATCGGCTTCGGCGCCGGTGCGCATTCGAGGATCGGCAACAAGAGATTTGCAAATACGGCAAAACCCACGGATTATATAGAAACTGCGGGTACCGACCTATTTAAGCCCGAGGAAATCGAGCTTTCTATAGACGACGAGATGAGCGAAATGCTTTTCCTGGGGTTTCGCAAGATGGAGGGTGTAAACCTGGAGGCATTTGCGTCTCGCTTTGGATGCTCTGTGCAGGATATCTATGGTGCGCAGATCGAGGGGTTGCTCGACGACGGGCTTATAGAAAGCAAAAACGGGCTGCTGAGATTAACACCCCGGGGGATTTTTATTGGTAACGAAGTGTTCTCAAGATTTGTTTGAAAGTTGTTCGAATTTAGCCTGATATTATATGGCGTAGTAGGGTATCTCGGAAACGTTTATGCGAGTAGTCGGCTAAGGGCTTCGAACTACCGAACCGGCATTGACATTTCCTGCGGTTTTATATAATATAGTATGGTTGCAAGATTGCTACAATATTGCCAGTTTTGAAAGATAATTAACTTTTACATACAGTGTTGGAGGAGAAATGAAAACATATTCGGCCAAGCCAAAGGATATCAATCGAGAGTGGTTTGCAGTTGACGCAGCGGGAATACCGCTCGGTCGTCTCGCAACCCAGGTCGCGACCATTCTTAGAGGAAAACACAAACCCATGTATACCCCAAGCATGGATGTCGGCGATTACATCATCGTTATAAACGCTGAGAAAGTTGTCATGACCGGACGTAAAGCCCAGACAAAGATGTACTATCGCCACTCTGGCTATCCGGGCGGATTAAAAGAAACCACATTTGACAAATTGATCGTAAAACACCCGACAAGGGTTATTGAGCTGGCGGTAAAGGGCATGCTTCCGCACAATAGTCTTGGCCGGCAGATGTTCAGGAAACTAAAAGTTTATGCAGGGTCGGAGCATCCGCATACCGCCCAGCAGCCGAAAGTATTAGATATTAGGGCGGGAGGAGAGTAATCAGTGGCTAGTAAGGTTGTCTACTACGGAACAGGTCGTAGAAAAGATGCTGTGGCCCGTGTTCGGTTGATGCCGGGCAAGGGCGAGTTCAATGTCGGCGGCAAGAACCTCGAGACGTATTTCGGCCGTAAGGCCCTGCAGATTTTGATCCAGCAGCCCTTTGAAGTAACCGGTACAACAGACAGGTTCGATGTAATAGCCTCGATCACCGGCGGTGGCGTAAGCGGCCAGGCTGGTGCGTTGCGTCACGGTATCGCAAGAGCGCTGCTTGAGGCCGATGACGGTTTTCGCGGCGAGCTTAAGAAAGCCGGTCTGTTGACCCGCGACCCAAGAATGAAAGAGCGTCGCAAGTACGGCTTGAAAAAAGCCCGCAAGCGTCCGCAGTTTTCCAAGAGGTAATAATTACGCAACACCAGAGGTTAAGGAAGTACGCTTCTTTAACCTCTTTTTTTATGGAGTGATGTTCTCTGCAACCGTCTCTCACAGTTGATCTCAATAAGATTGCGCATAATGCGCACGTGATAACCAGTACCTGTAACGCCAACGGCATAGAGGTCGTTGGGGTTGTTAAGGCGTGCCTGGGGAATCCCGCCGTGGCCCGGGCGATGATTGCCGGCGGAGTTTCTACTGTTGCCGACTCCAGGTTGCAAAACCTGGAGCGTCTGCTTGATATAGATGTCCTTCGAGATGTCCCTCGTATGATGCTGAGGCAACCGATGACCTGGGAGATTCCCCGTACGGTTGAAATAACGGATATGTGCCTCGTATCCGAGCTTGCAACGATTAAACGAATTTCCCACGCGGCTTCGGCAATCCGCAAAGAATACAAAGTCATAGTGATGGTTGAGGCCGGCGACCTGCGCGAGGGAGTGCTTCCCCAGGATCTTTTCGGTTTTATGCGGGAGGCGCTGCGGTTTTCATGGATACGGTTTGAGGGAATCGGATCGAATGTGGCCTGCTTGCAGGGGGTTTCCCCCACACCCGCAATGCTCGAGCTTCTGGTTAAGAGCGCCGGCGACCTGCGGGAGCGCCTGGATACCCGGCTTCCGGTTGTCTCCGGCGGCAACTCGAGTATCTGGAAGCTTATAGAGGCTGGGGCGGTGCCGCCCGGGGTTAACCAGGTCAGGTTGGGGGAGGCGATTCTTTTGGGGCAGGAGACGGTCGACCTTGACCCGATCCCGCACACCTTTCAGGATGCAATAATCCTGGAAGCGGAAATCGTAGAGATAAAAGAAAAGCCGACACAACAGCCTGACGGCCTGCGTAAAAGGGCGATCCTGGCGATTGGATCGCAGGATATCTGCAGGGGCGCGCTAAGAACCCTCGATATGAAAGCGAAGATTTTAAGGAGAAGCAGCGACCACCTTGTCGTCGATGTGACCGAATCTGAACACACATATGAAATTGGTGACACCATATCGTTTATCCCCAGCTACGAAGCGATGCTTGCCGCGATGACGTCGCCTTTTGTCGCAAAGTCGTATAGCTCCTAGCCGGGAGCCTTTGTCACGCAAAAGCCGTAAATGATATACTAAAGCGACCGTAAAAATTACTTGCCTGGAGGTGGCATTTGACGAGGCTTTTTGGAACCGACGGCGTTCGAGGGATCGCAAACAAGGACCTTACCGCCGAGCTGGCGTTTAAAATCGGCCAAGCCGGGGCGACCGTTCTTAGCAAGGGCAAGGGCGGGGTCTTCATTATAGGAAAAGACACAAGAATATCGGGGGCCATGTTTGAAGCGGCGCTTGCCGCGGGTATATGCTCGGTCGGCTCCAACGTGCTCAACGTCGGGGTTCTGCCGACCCCTGCCATTGCATATCTTACCAAAGCCCTTAAAGCCGACGGCGGGGTTGTGATCTCCGCGTCGCATAATCCCGCCGAATATAACGGCATCAAGTTCTTCGGACCCGACGGCTTTAAGTTGCCCGACCAGGTAGAAGATGATATACAAGCGAATTTGGATTCGGAAAAAGACCTTCCCACAGGCCCGAGCATCGGTACGGTTAAAGTCGATGGAAAAGCGGCAGACCTTTATGTCGATCATGTCGTTAACACGATTACCGGCAGCCTGGAGGGGCTCAAAGTGGCCATCGATTGCGGACACGGCGCGGCGTACCGGGTATCGCCGCTTGTCTTCCGCCAGCTTGGGGCCGAAGTAAAAGCGGTAAATACCAGTCCAAACGGTATGAATATAAACCTGGGCTGCGGCTCGACCTATGTTGATTATATCCAGGAGATAGTGACGTCGCACGATGTTAATGTTGGTTTCGCGCATGACGGCGACGCCGACAGGGTAATTGCGGTCGATGAGAACGGTGAGGTAGTAGACGGCGATTTTATTATGGCCGTCTGCGCAACCCATCTCAAAGAGCGCGGCATGCTTCCCAAAAGCGCCATTGTAACGACGGTTATGGCTAATTTGGGCTTTGATATCGCCATGAAAAAGCACGGAATCGATGTCGTTAAAACTAAGGTTGGAGACCGCTACGTTCTCGAAGAGATGCTCGCGCGAAACATAAGCATCGGCGGCGAGCAATCCGGCCATATTATATTTCTGGAGCACAACACAACAGGTGATGGTATCATAACCGCCCTGCAGCTTGCGTCCGTTATGGTCCAGACAGGGAAGAAGCTCTCTGAACTGAAGAAAATTATGAAGAAACTTCCCCAGGTTCTGATTAACGTCAAGGTAAAAAGGATACATGGATGGCAGGAGATCGCGATTATTAGAGAAAGCATCGCGAAGGCCGAGACCGAGCTTCAAGATCGGGGCAGAATCCTGGTGCGACCATCCGGCACCGAACCGCTTATCCGCGTCATGGTCGAAAGCGATACCAGCGACAATGCGGGCTTTGTGGCCCACAGTATCGCAAATATCATCCGGCAGGAGATCGGGTTCTAAGGATACTCTTGCCAGATGTCATTCTGAAGGAGCAAATAGCAAATAGCGATTAGATGTCATTCTGAAGGAGCGAAGCGACTGAAGAATCTTGGGTGCGGAAACCTTCTTTTTGTGCAGGAGGGTCTAAGCTTAGATAACCTGAGTGAGATAGATGGTTTATAGGCGGTTGATAGATTTGAAAGATGCTTGATAGATTCTTCTTAGGAAGGTAGATCAAAGCTTAGACATACTCAGTGACAGAAGTCGGTGAGTGTGATCTAGATTCTTCACTATCGTTCAGAATGACATCCAGACGCGAGCATAAGCATTGTAATTGCCTGGCTATTGTCTCTATATTCAATTATATCGTTCAGAATGACATCCAGACGCGAGCATAAGCATAGATATTTAGACAGCAGTCTATTCTAATCAAAGAATGAGCCTGAATTTACATCTGTCTGTGACCGATAGCCCGATTAGGGTATAATGGTGTGTGTTGATATAGTAGAAAGACCGCGGAAGGTCGGCAACAAGAAGATGGCGGTCTTCGACGATATGGAATGGTGTGTGCTGATATAGTAGAAAGATGGCGGAAGGAGGATAGTAAGCAAGAAACGACTAATAACTGAATAGGGGTAACAATGCGAGCGCCAGAACTGCCGTTTTATGGTAGTTGACGAGGGAGAGGTTAATCGAAAGTTTCATTCGGCGGATGCCTCTCGGCGGACCACGGTCGTAATGGTATCTACAAAACCGGAGAGCGACCCCCGGGACAAAGCGGTACCAAAGTGGCAAAAGGCCGGCATAGACATGCCTCAGCCGGAGCCTTTTCTAAATTCCCCTGTTGCAGTAACTAATGTAGTAACTATTATAGTAACAAGAACGTAACCATAGACGTAACAATACTATAGGCTGTTGCAGTAACTAACGTAGCAACTATTATAGTAACCCTATTAATGTGTCCTGGTTCATGCCGTGATACTAATCATCGGCATTCACGAAGGGAGAACCTATGTGCGGAATAGTTGGGTGTATCGGTCAGAGAGATACCGTGCCCGTGTTGATTAATGGTCTTAAGCGCCTGGAGTACAGGGGATACGACTCCGCCGGAATTGCTGTGCTAGACGGTGGAATAAGTGTTGTGCGCCGCCTCGGTAAGTTAAAAGAGCTTGAGGAGGCCCTCCTTACCGGAGCCCCCTCGGGGCAGATCGGTATCGGTCATACCCGGTGGGCGACCCACGGAAAACCTTCAGAGGAAAATGCCCACCCACATCTCGACTGCACGGGAAACCTGGCCGTCGTTCACAACGGCATAATCGAAAACTTTATAGCCTTAAAAGAAGAACTTCAGGCAAAAGGGCATGTGTTTGGCTCCGAAACCGACACCGAGGTTATCGCCCACCTTGTTGAGGAAAAATACGACGGCAACCTGCTCGAAGCGGTAAAAGCGGCAATAAAAGAGCTTAGGGGCTCGTTTGCCTTGGCGGTTATCAGCAAGCACGAGCCGGATAGAATCATCGCCGCCCGCAAGGACAGCCCGTTGATTCTCGGGATCGGTGAGGGCGAGAACTTTATTGCCTCGGACGTGCCCGCAATCCTCGGCTACACGCGCAGCGTGATTTTTCTCGACAACGATGAGATAGCCGAAGTCACCTGCGATGGCGTAAAGATTACAACCTTCGACGATATCGCTGTTAACCGTGAGATATTCACCGTTAACTGGGATGACGAAGCGGCTGAGAAGTGCGGCTACGAAGACTTCATGCTAAAAGAGATAAACGAGCAGCCGACGGCGGTACGCGAAACTATTCGAAGCAGTTTTGTAGGTGGCGACGTAAGGCTCGACACCGCATCCCACCTCACCGAGGATATTATAAAAGGGCTGAACAAAATATTTATCGTCGCCTGTGGTACGTCATATCATGCCGGGCTTGTCGGCAAGAATGCGATAGAGAACTGGGCGGGAATCCCCGTTGAGGTCGATATCTCCTCCGAGTTTCGCTATCGCAATCCGATAATCACCAAGGATACGCTGGTCGTGGCGATCTCTCAGTCGGGCGAAACGGCCGATACACTTGCGAGCCTGCGCGAAGCCAGGGCGCGCGGGGCCAAAGTAATCGCGATCAGTAACGTTGTCGGAAGCAGTATTACCCGGGAGGCCGACGGCATCATACATACCCACGCCGGTCCCGAGATCGGCGTTGCCGCAACCAAAACACTTGTATCCCAAATGGCGGCCATCTACACGCTGGCCCTGTACCTGGCCCAGGTGCGCGAAGCGATGCCGAAGGCCGAGATCGATAAGCTGATCGCCGAGGTAAAAGCACTTCCCGACAAAATAGCCGCAGTTCTCGCCGATACAAGCGTTATCGAGGAATGCGCCCGCCGGTTTTCCGAATGCAGGAGCTTTCTGTTCCTGGGCAGGGGAATTGGCGTTCCGGTTGCCATGGAAGGCGCGCTTAAACTGAAAGAGATATCGTATATTCACGCCGAGGGGTATGCGGCGGGTGAGATGAAACACGGGCCGATCGCCCTGCTTGAGAAAGCCGTTCCCGTCGTCGTCGTGGCGACTAAGGGCCATACTTACGAGAAGGTCATCAGTAATATCCAAGAGGTAAAAGCGCGCGATTCCTATGTCATCGCCGTTGCAACCGAAGGCGACGAAGAGATAAAGCAGCAGGCCGAGTACGTATTCTATGTGCCGGAAACACCGGAACTTCTGTCGGCGATTCCGGCGGTCGTCCCGCTCCAGCTCCTATCGTATTACATAGCCAAGATCCGGGGCTGCAATGTCGACCAACCGCGCAATCTTGCAAAAAGCGTAACGGTTGAGTAGGTTATTAACGCAGTATAAAAAAACGCCTCGCATTTATTGCGAGGCGTTTTGTGTTTTAAGTATCTATTCAGTGGCGCAAGCGCCGCTTAAAACTATTACTTCAAGAACGGAACGATCAAGAGAGCTACGATGTTGATAACCTTGATCATCGGGTTGATGGCCGGGCCGGCTGTATCCTTGTAAGGATCGCCAACCGTGTCGCCGGTAACCGCTGCCTGGTGTGCGAAGGAATTCTTGCCACCATGGTGCCCGTCTTCGATGTATTTCTTTGCGTTATCCCAGGCACCGCCACCGGTGGTCATCGAGATAGCTACAAAGATACCGGTTACGATACTTCCAACAAGAACTCCACCGAGCATAGTTGCTCCAATATGTGGACCCTGCGACGCAAGCGCCACGCCGATGCCGAGGATGATGATTGGTGCAAGAACCGGGATAAGAGCCGGTACGATCATCTCTTTGATGGCTGCAGCGGCAACGATCTCGACAGCTTTGCCATATTCCGGCCGGCCTGTTCCTTCCATGATACCCTCTATCTCGCGGAACTGGCGCCTTACTTCCTCGACAACCGCACCGGCTGCACGACCTACCGCACCCAGGCTGAATGATGCGAACAGGTACGGGAGAAGACCGCCGATAAAGAGACCGACGATAACGAACGGATCGGAGAGATCAAATTTCAGTTTTGCGCCTGCCCTAGCGAGTTCCTGGGTATATGCCGAGAAGAGAACGATAGCGGCAAGACCGGCTGAACCGATAGCATAACCTTTAGTAACGGCCTTTGTTGTATTACCAACAGCGTCGAGAGCGTCGGTGACGTCGCGAACGCTGTCCTCAAGGCTCGCCATCTCAGCGATACCGCCGGCGTTGTCTGTAACCGGGCCGAATGCGTCGATTGCCACAACGATACCGGTCATGCTTAGCATCGCGACCGCGGCGATTGCAATACCGTAGACTCCAGCGAGGCTGTATGCGGTTAGAATACCGGCAGCGATAACGATAACCGGAAGGGCTGTGGACTGCATACCGACGGCAAGCCCCTGGATGACGTTTGTGCCGTGGCCGGTTTCGCTCGCCTTAGCGATAATTCTAACCGGCGAATACTTCGATGATGTGTAGTAATCGGTGATGATTACCAGTGCTGCGGTAATGATAATACCAACAAGGGAAGCTCCAAAAAGCTCACCGATCGAGTATTTCCCATTACCGTCCATGAACATTTGCGTAATCGGATAGAAAGCAATCATGGACAGAACTGCGGATGCGGCGAGACCTTTGTAGAGGGCTCCCATGATGTTGTTTTTCTTCCCAAGCCTAACAAAAAACACACCGATCATTGAAGCGATAATAGAGACCCCTGCCAATGCAAGCGGGTATACAAGGGCATTCTCAAAACTAGGGAAATACAGGGTAGCTAATAGGATCGATGCGATTACAGTTACGACATATGTCTCAAACAGGTCGGCGGCCATTCCGGCATCGTCACCAACGTTGTCACCAACGTTGTCAGCGATAACTGCCGGGTTCCTCGGATCGTCTTCGGGAATCCCCGCCTCGACTTTACCAACTAAGTCGGCACCTACGTCTGCAGCTTTTGTAAAGATACCTCCTCCGATTCGAGCAAAGACCGAGATAAGACTTCCACCGAAACCTAGTCCGATGAGAGCGTTTGCGTCTTTAGTCGCTTCCCAGAATCCCGTTACAACGAGGATACCAAGTCCTACGACTAAGATACCGGTTACGGCACCTCCCTTGAAAGCGAGACCCAATGCTTTCTTAAGGCCACCTCTCGCGGCTTCAGCGGTTCTCACGTTAGCACGTACCGCTACGTTCATTCCGATGATGCCGGCCGATGCCGAAGCAACGGAACCGATAAGGAATCCGATAGCGGTTACCCAATTGAGACCGAAACCTAAAATTACGAATAGAACAATTGCTACAAAAAATACGGTTGTATACTGCCTTTTTAGAAAGGCGGCAGCGCCCTCTTGGATCGCCTTAGCGATCTCTTGCATTTTTGCATTGCCGGCGGGCTGTTTTAGCGTCCGGGCGATTAAAAACATACCGAAAATAATGGCCAGTACGCCTGATCCCAAGGCAATTGCGATTGCAGTGTTCTCCATTTTCCACTCCTTCTTTTTTTAGATTTTGTGTTACATTGTGTTACATACCGAGGAAGCCGTCCCTGTTTGGGGTTACTCTAATATATCAAAAGTGCGTTTGCTAGTGCAAGCACATTGTCAATGAAATGGTTTTTTGGCAAGAGCTAAAACCGGTCGTCATAGACGCAATTAGCCTACTTTTGCAGGCTCAATTGTAACAAAAATAACTAATAGTGACAAGCGCAATATTGGCAAAAATAGGAGTTACATAAGAATTACCTCTTTAAATTACGCAAAATAAAACGGATTTTGGCGTGTTAAATATCTCGGTGAGCCGCTGTTGACGAAATGCTGAGACCATCGAGATACCCAGTGGGGGGGTATTATTGTGGTAAAATTTCTCGTATATGCTTAACTATAAAAATAGCTATTCAAGGGGGTGCGTATGGGCGGACATAAGTTTCACGGCGATATGGCCAGGTTAGACAACCCAAGAAGAAAAGAGATACTACCGGTTGAGCCGGTGATCGAGGTGCTGGGGGGCATAAAAGACGGCCTTGCAGTAGCCGATTTAGGCTGCGGGACCGGTTACTTAAGCGTCCCGCTTGCAAAACATCTCGATGGACACGGCACCGTTTACGCTGTCGATATCAATCCAAAAGCACTCGAGGTTCTTAAAGAGAAGGCCGCAGGCATCGATAACATTTTGGCCCTGCAATCAGAAGAAAACAAATTTCCTATCGAAAGCCGCACAATCGATGTTTCATTTATGGTGGCGGTATTTCATGAGCTGGATGATCCGAGCAGCTTCTTGATGGAAATTCGACGAATTTCCAAACCTTTCCATCAAATAGTCGTCGTTGACTGGAGCGATGTTCAAGGAGAGATGGGTCCGCCCATGAGCGAGCGGATTCCGGAAAAAGACGTTATCAAGTTTTTTAAAGACAGAGGATGCGCGTTCAAGAAG
>NZ_PFNG01000085.1:0-470 GCF_002791875.1 Candidatus Aquicultor secundus
CAGGAGGGTCTAAGCTTAGACAAGCCAAAGTGAGACAGACGGTTTATAGGCGGTTGGTATTTGTTTGATACATGCTTGGTAGATATGATACATGCTTGGTAAACGCTTCTTAGAAAGGTGGATCAAAGCTTAGACAAGCTCAGTGGCAGAAGTGCGTGAGTGCCCGCTAGATTCTTCGCTTCGCTCAGAATGACAATTAGTTACGGTTTGGTTTTAGATGAATGCTGACAGCTGACAGCTGACAGCTATTAAAAGGGAGAACTAACTTGCAGCTACCGCGCGTTGTGATCTCGGCTCCGCATAGGAGTTCGGGGAAGACGACATTAAGTATAGGGCTGTGCGCCGCATTGACCAAGGCGGGTTATACCGTGCAGCCGTTTAAAAAAGGGCCGGATTATATCGACCCCATGTGGCTGTCGGCCGCAACGGGCAGGGAGTGCCGTAACCTCGATCTTTTTATGATAGGCGAG
>NZ_PFNG01000085.1:502-47186 GCF_002791875.1 Candidatus Aquicultor secundus
GCAGTACCGCCGACCTTGCGCGCCTTATCGAAGCGCCGGTTATTCTCATCATCAACACCGGCAACATGACGCGCAGCATTGCCCCGCTGATCCTGGGTTTTAAAAACTTCGAGCCGGATGTAAATATAGCCGGAGTCATCCTGAATAAGGTGTCCGGGCCGCGACACGAATCAAAGCTTCGTGCGGCAATCGAACGTTACTGCGATGTTGAAGTCGTCGGCGCTATCCCAAGGTCGTCCGAAATCGGCATCATCCAGCGCCATCTCGGCCTTAAGCCCGCAAAGGAAGACGAGGCCGCAATGGCGACCATAGCTTCAATCGGCACTCTTATTGAGAGCCACGTAGACCTTGATAAGCTTGTGAACATAGCCAAGGCAGCCCGAATTCTGCCTGAAATCGCCGCCGCCGCCGCCGCTCATCCGACACCCACTGTCAGGATCGGTATCGCTCGCGACCGGGCGTTTACGTTTTACTATCCCGAAAATATCGAGGCGCTTGAAGCTGCCGGTGCAGAGCTGGTGCCCTTCAGCCCGATGTATGACGAGCATCTGCCGCTCGACCTCAACGGCCTTTATATCGGCGGCGGCTTTCCGGAGGTCTTTATGGGCGAACTCGAGGACAACCGCTCCATCCGCGAGCAGATCCGAATCGCCGTTGAAGCGGGCATGCCCGTGTATGCCGAGTGCGGCGGCCTTATGTACCTGGCCCGCGGTATCTCATGGGAGGGCATCACCAGGGAGATGGTCGGCGGCATCCCGTGCGACATCCTGATGCACGAGAAACCGAAAGGGCACGGATATATTAAACTCACCACCACCGGTGACAGCTGGATGAAATCGGACATCGAAATCACCGGACATGAATTTCACTACTCAGAAGTAGTCAACCTCGGCGATGTTAAATTCGCGTACAAACTTTCACGCGGAAAAGGGTTGGATGGCAGGAATGACGGCATCGTATATCGAAATACTCTAGCATCATATGCCCACTTGCATAGCCTGGGCGCCCCTCAATGGGCTGATGAATTCGTCGCTTTAATAAAACATATAGGTAACCTATAATTCACGTAGCAGAAAAGAAAAACGGCTGGTAAAGCAATTAAAAAATGGCCTTCCTTAGCGAAACAAAAACTTGAAAATTTATTCGTTACGGTATTGACAAAAGGTAGGGTAATTGTTAAGCTCAACGTAACATTTGGTACGTACTCTTTTCCAGAAACAGTTACAAGTTAACAGCCACTCTATTAAAAAAGCTATTAAGCAAGCGACAATAAAATATTAACAAGGAGGTAAAAACATGAGTTTCGAACTAAACGGCAAGGTTTACGAAACGGACGATGACGGTTACCTGGTTAACCTCGATGATTGGAACGAAGAGGTAGCTGGCTACATCGCACAACAAGAGGGCGTCGATATGACAGAGGCCCACTGGGAGGTTGTGAACTTTTTACGCGACTACTACCAGGAATACAAAATTGCTCCGATGATCAAAATCTTGATCAAAGAAATGAAGAAAATGTTCGGTCCTGAGAAGGGTAGCAATGCTTACCTTTATCAGCTATACCCAGCTGGCCCGGCGCTTCAGGCTTGCAAGATCGCAGGGCTTCCGAAACCAACAGGCTGTGTATAGGCAATAAGTAATTACTTCTTATTGAAGTAAAGAAAAGATCGGCCTAAAATGGTCGGTCTCTATCTAGGGATGTATATCCCCTCGGGTATTAATTTGGAACCAGCCCTTAGAAGGAAAACGATCGTTATCCTGTAAAAAGATTTCTAAAAAGCAGAGGTGCTCAATAAGCAATCGTTAAAGGAGAGGATGCGTGTTTCCTATTACCTTGTGTATGCTTGTTTTTGTGATTCACGTTCGGTGTTCGACTAAAGGCTGTAGTTCTGGTCGAAGTTCTTTTAAAATTACGGTCTTTTAAAAAAGTCAGTGGACGGAATGTTCTTCAGAGCAAAGGCCTAAAGAACAAAAAGGAAGAGCTATGATCGATATATTATTGCTGTACACTGTGTTTGCTAATGTGGCGATGGCAATATTCTTTGTAAAACATAGTAGTTTTTTCTTTATGCCGGCCCTTGCATCGCTTAACTGGATTTCAACGTTTGATGCATGGGCGGGCTTTCTTTTCTTATCACCACTGCTTTTCCTGCTTCTGATGAGGTTGTTTGTAGATAGGACCTACTGCGTATCGTTACTAACTGATTTTTGGGCTTGTGGCATTCGTGTATATCATGGCCTTGAGAATGCCACCGCTGTTGCCTGTTGAAGGTAAGTATGTAAAGGGGCACAAACCGGAGGCAACCGAGGTACCCGAACTGGTGGATGCGGTTAGTCCTGTATAGGTGAAAGCAATACCAAAGTAGCAACATTTAGTGACAGTAAATGATTACATCCAGTGATTGGTTACTGCAACAAAGAAAAGGAGGCTAAGTAAATGTCAGACGAGCTAAAGACTCCACTCTTGGACGAGTTGGAAAAAGGAGCATGGCCAAGCTTTGTTACGGACCTGAAAAGTATGGCCGGCAAAAGCAACATGGTCAAAGACCTACTGCGTCAGCTCGAAAAGTCGTACCGCGACAAAAGGGGTTATTGGAAACACGGTGGCTTGGTAGGCGTTATGGGGTACGGCGGAGGTGTTATCGGAAGGTATTCAGCTTTGCCGGATGAGTTCCCGGGTGTATCGCACTTTCATACGCTTAGGATTAACCAGACCTCTGGTTGGTTCTATACCTCAAAAGCCCTAAACGAGCTTATGGATATTTGGGATGAGCACGGTTCGGGTCTTCTCAATATGCACGGCTCAACCGGCGACCTGGTATTCCTCGGAACGGTTTCAGATGAGCTGGAGCCAACGTTTAGGGCCGTAACAGAGAAAGGTTGGGACCTTGGAGGCTCCGGTTCGGATTTAAGAACCCCGAGCTGCTGCGTAGGCCCGGCCAGGTGCGAGAACGCGTGTTTCGATACGATGGCGCTCACCTATAATATTACACATAAGTACCAGGATGAGCTGCATAGGCCGATGTTCAACTACAAGTACAAGATTAAAATGTCTGGTTGCCCAAATGATTGTACCGCCGCTATCGCGCGTTCGGATATGGGCGTCATCGGTATCTGGAAAGACGATATCCGGGTTAACCAGGCCGAGTTTGCAAATTATGTCGATTCTGGATTCAACGTCCAGGAGTTCGTAGTCGAAAAATGCCCGACCAAGTGCATAAGCGTAGAGGGCAAAGAGATTAAGATCGATAACAGCAATTGTGTAAAGTGTATGCACTGCATCAACACAATGCCAAAAGCTCTCGCTGTTGGTAAAGATCGCGGCGTCGCCATCACACTTGGAGCCAAAGCCCCAATCGTAGAGGGCGCTCTGTTCGGTTCGGTTATGGTGCCGTTCATGAAGATGGAACCCCCGTTCGAGGAATTCCACGATCTTCTTGGGAGAATCTGGGAGTTCTGGGATGAGTACGGTAAGAACAGGGAAAGAATCGGTGAGTTCATAGTGCGTATAGGTCTTGCTACCTTCATCGAAGGCATCGGGCTCGATCCGATCCCGCAAATGGTCAAGCAGCCTAGAGACAATCCGTACATCTTCTTTGAGGAGTATTACAAGGAAGAAGAGGAGAAATAGGCCTGCATATATGCGGCCAAATTAGAAACTTTGTATAGGAGGTAAACTACATGTCGACTACGACAGAGAGAAAAACGGATATAGGCCCACCGCATTACGAACAGTTCTTGCACCCGATAATCAAAGCCAATTATGGCAAGTGGAAATATCATGAGACACTAAAACCGGGCGTGCTGGTTCATGTAGCTGAGTCGGGCGATAAGATATTTACGGTTCGTGCAGCGTCACCGAGGTTGATAAGTACGAATTTCTTAAGGAAAATGACCGGTTTGGCGGATAAGTACGCCGATGGATATCTGAGGTTTACCAGCAGGAACAACATCGAGTTCTTGTTGGCCAACAAGGATAATATTGATCCTTTAATAAAGGATATTAACGCTGCCGGCACACTCGTCGGCGGTACTAACAACGCTATATCGAACGTAATTCACACACAGGGATGGGTACACTGTCACTCATCCGCTACGGACGCATCCGGGCTGGTCAAGGTTGTGATGGATGAGTTGGCCGAGTATTTCACCTCGATGAAATTGCCGCACAAACTAAGAATCGCTGTGGCGTGTTGCCTCAACATGTGCGGTGCGGTTCACGCATCGGATATCGCCGTCCTTGGCGTTCACAGAACGCCGCCGCATATCGACCACAAAAACCTGCCGAACCAATGCGAGATCCCGACAACGGTCGCATCGTGCCCGAATAACGCGATCAGGCCGACATCGATCGAAGGACGCGCAACAGTTAAGGTGGACGAGGAAAAGTGCATGTACTGCGGCAACTGCTTCGGGGTTTGCCCGGCCATGCCGATTGCCGATCCGCTGAACGACGGCGTTTCGATCTGGGTTGGAGGCAAGATTTGTAACGCCAGGACCGAGCCTATGTTCACCAAATTGGTGATCCCGTATATACCCAACAATCCGCCACGGTGGCCCGAGGTTACGTCCGCGGTTAAGAATATCGTTGAGCTATACGCCAAGAACGCTAAACCATACGAGCGTATGGGCGAATGGATTAACAGGATAGGCTGGCCGAAGTTCTTCGATTTGACGGGTATTGAGTTTACGAAATACCACCTCGACGACTTCAAGCATGCCGGTACGACCTACAGAAGGTCGCTACAAAATAGATATTAGGAGGAGTTAACATGGCTGGGGAAATTTCGGTTGAGCAGATTGCAGATGATATGTACAGTATGGTTGCTGAGAGCGCAGGGCAAAAGAAGCTAAAAGCAACCGACCTTACAAAAGCGATGATCGCAAAGTATGGCGACAAGGTAACCAAGCAGGATGCTAAAGATGCAATTAAGCAACTTATCGACTCCGGCCGGTGCATATATGGTTACTTTGGCGGAAGTTCTATTGAGATTCCGCATACAGAGGGCGCCGCTAACCAATAAGCTAGGTAAACAAGTAATCACGATATTCGCTTAGGCGTAAACACACCGGTAATAAGGAGAACGGGCTTTCGCTAAGCTGCTTTGAACGGCGGTGTGGTGATGCCTGAGAGCAAAAGGAGGGAAATATGGCGGTAGTACTAAAAACACGGAAGCGACCGATAGGTGCGGCTAGTTATAGCAGTTCGGGTGAAGGCAGCTATTTGAGGCCGGCGTATAACGAGAAAACACCGCCTTGCAAGAACGCCTGTCCGAGCAGCAATGCCATACGATCGTTTCTAACGTCGATCGCTCAGACTGAGTACTATGGGAGAAGCTACGAGGAATCGTACGAACAGGCATGGAGAATACTGACGGATACGAACCCGTTGCCGGCCGTTCTTGGAAGAGTCTGCCCGCATTTCTGCGAGGGCGATTGTAATAGAAAAGAAAAAGACGAGGCCGTTTCGATCAACCAGATCGAACGATTCCTCGGTGATTTCGGAATCCAGAACAACCTGCAGCATCAGAAGATAACGGACGAGACTCGCTCCGAGAAAATCGCCGTTATAGGTTCTGGTCCGGCCGGACTCTCTGCCGCGTTCCAGCTTGCAAGAAGGGGTTACCCGGTAACGATATTTGAAGCGTTCGATAAATCGGGCGGTATGTTGAGGTACGGTATCCCAACATACAGGCTTCCAGATAATGTTATCGACGCCGAGGTTGCCAAGATAGAAGCGCTTGGTGTTGAGATTAAATACAACACCAAGGTCGGCAAGGATATATCCATTGACGACTTAAAAAAAGAATACAAGGCTATATTCCTTGGAATCGGTGCCCATGTAGGCTGGAAGCTCGGAATTCCGGGCGAGGACGGCAAAGGCGTAATAAACGCCGTAGAGTTCTTATATAAGACCAATGCAGGCGAGAGCATGGATCTTAAGGGCAAAAAAGTGCTGGTTATCGGCGGCGGTAACAGCGCAGTAGACACGGCGAGGGCTTCTCTAAGGCTTGGAGCAAAGCCTCAGATTGTCTACCGCAGGACAAAAGAGGAAATGCCCGCACTTGATGAGGAAATCAAGGACACCGAGGATGAAGGAATCCATATCGAGTTCCTCGCCGCACCGGTTGAGGTTATCAGCGACGGCGGTAAAGTCACCGGGCTAAAATGCATAAAGATGGAGCTTGGCGAGCCGGATGCAAGCGGTCGTAGAAGGCCGGTACCGGTTAAGGGCTCAGAGTTTGTAATCGATGCGGATATGGTTATCCCGGCCATTGGCCAGGGTCCGGATTTTGCGGGCCTTAAGAGCTATGACGAAAGCGGCTGGATTGCGACACAGAGCGCGTTTGGTCAGACAAACGATGAAGGAGTGTTCGCAGGCGGTGACGTTACCAACAAGCTTGGTACGGTAACCGAAGCGGTCGGTCTCGGCCACAAAGCAGCTATGGCAATCGATGCTTTCGTTAAGGGCGAGGATATACCGAAAGAGTACCCGCCGAAGGTTGTAAAGTTCTCGACGATGGCGATGAGCTATTACACGAGCCTGCCGCGTGCAGAGAAGACGCACATGGCCGTTTCGAACCGTACAAGCAACTTTGACGAAGTCGTTTCCACGCTCGTCAATGAGGCGGCAATCGAAGAGACAAAACGCTGCTTAAGCTGTGGTATGTGCTTCGACTGCGGCAATTGCTACAACTTCTGCACCTACAGCGTCTTTAAGAAGACGCCGGAGAAGCACGAGTTCGATCCGCGCTACAAGATGAACCTTGATATCTGCGTTGGCTGCAAGAAGTGCGCCGAAGAGTGCCCTTGCAACTACATCGACATGGTATAGTGAGGCTATCCGTTTAGCCACATTCATATTCCAAAAGACCCGCCTCTAACGCGATAAAGAAGCGTTAGAGGCGGGTCTTTATTTTAAGAGATAACTTTTCCGGTTTCATCAACTTCGTATCCGCCCATTGCAAGAACCTGTCGTTTAAACTCGTTTGAGCAAATAACCTCGAGCATTAACCGAATTTTTTTGTCCTCCATGTATTCGCTCGGGATTACGAGGTCGTATCTTTCCTTTGTAACTGGAATGAAGTCGAGTGAAAGAGCTTTGGCGGCGGCGAGGATCCCGAGGCCGACATCAGCGGCTCCGGAAGCGACTGCCATTGCCACATTCATATGTGTGTACTCCTCGTTATAGTAGCCCGCTACATCATCTGGCCCTATGCCTGCCTTGCTAAGTTCGTAATCCATTAGAATACGAGTACCCGAACCCGGCTGGCGGTTGACGAAAGCGATATCCTTGCGTTTTAGATCATGGATGCTTTGAATGTCTTTCGGATTACCATTTGCCACCATAAAACCCTGCCAGCGATGCACGAGATTGATAAGTTTTACCGGGACCGAGGGTAGGTAGCGTTGAATGAACGAATGGTTGTAATCCCCAGTTTCCTCATCTAGCAGATGGGAGCCCGCGAAATGCGCTGTTTGTTTCCTCAACGCGATAAGGCCCCCAAGGCTTCCGACGTTGCTGGATGAAACCTGCACTCTACCGCCGGTTTTTTCTTTCAGCATACTGCCTATCAGGTCGATGGTCAGATCATGGGAGCCGATGGCCACAAGCCTGCCATCGATCATTTCGCGTGAAGCGAGTAGTTCCGCCTCGATTTGTTCTCCTTCAGACAAGCCGCCGGTTTCCTGCGGTATGCGAATGATCCCATCGGCGCGCACGATAGATGAAAGAACCCCGGCGCCGCCTGCAAGAGGGGTGGCTACGAGCCTACCGCCGACGTTGCCGATAATAACCCTCACGTGCTCTTCGAGCCCCAGTTTAGAGGGTATCTTTCGCCCGACCGTAACGAGGGCTTTTTCAGGCTCCGGCGGCTCAAGCCCTTGGAGCATATACAGAAGGGGCCGCACGAACTCCCTGAAAGCCACGGCTGCCGAAACAGGGTATCCGGGAATACCGACAATTGGCCTACCTTCTGCCTTGGCTATCAATGCCGGTTTACCCGGCATCACCGTGACACCATGGACAAGCAGACGCCCGATTTCTTCAAGAAGTTGCGGGGTGAAATCTTCAGAGCCTGCAGACGAGCCGGCGATTGTCATAATCAGATCATATTGCTTTGAGAGGGCTTCTTTCAGAGTTCTTTTAAGCTCACTTTCGATATCCGATACCGGCGCATGAATTTCTGCTCCCGCACCGCATTCCTCAGACATCGAAGCCAGCATCTGCCCGTCAACCTCAAGTATCGCTCCCTTGGGTAACGGGTCAGGCGCTTGCTCGGGAATAATTATCTCTGTGCCTGTGGGGATGATCAAGACACGGGGTTTGCGCATGACTTCCACGGTATATACGCCGGCGGCAAGCAATGCGGCCTGATCGAAAGCACGAACGCGCTGGCGAGTTGGTAGAATGATTTCCCCTTTGACCATGTCTTCGCCGGCTTTGCGCACATTTCGCCACGGATAAGCCGCCTCCCGGATTTCCCATCCTTCTTCCGTAGCCTCGACCTTTTCGATCATGACTACGGCATCGGTGCCTTCAGGCATGGGGTCGCCCGTGTCGATCATGACGGTGCGACCACCCTTGGGAAGAATGACCGGTCTTTCAGGCAAGGCTCCAAACGTTTCGGAAGCCTTAACCGCGATGCCGTCCATGGCCGCAGCATGGTATGCCGGAACCGATTGCTTAGTAATGACGGGCTTTGCCAGCACGCGCCCCAGGGCTTTTCGCACTGGAACCGGTTCGCTTTCAACGCGAATATCCTTGAAGTTTTCCAACAGAATCCGCCTGGCTTCATCTAAGGGTTTTAAGTTACGATATATTCTCTTTTTGCGCTCCATATTGCTTCCTTCTTTAGATTTAGAATAGGTATACGTTAACAAGCTCGCCGGCCGCCATGCCTTCAGTATGAATCGGAACAATAAAGAAACCATCCGCTTTGACAAGGGTGGACATCATGCCGGATTTCCCAAAGACGGGGAGAGCTGCCAGTTCGTCTTGCTTTCGCTCAAGTTTTACCCTGATGTAGTCCTCGCGGCCGTGCGGCGAATGCACGGATGCGGCAAGCTTGGCGTGTATCCGCTGGCCGGTCGGCTCTTTTTTCAGTTCCTCGCCTTCGAGATACTTTAGAAACGGCAATAGAAACACCTGGGCCACGATCATTGCAGATACCGGATGCCCGGGAAGACCAAAAACTGGTTTACCTTGCACAGCTGCTAAAAGTGTTGGTTTTCCCGGACTTATAGCAACGCCGTGCGCGTATATTTCCATCTTAGAGAAGCTGCTTACTACTTCAACAATATAGTCGCGCTCGCCCACGGAACTGCCGCCGGAAAGCACAACCACGTCTGAAGTGTCGAGTGCGTTTTGCAGCGCAGATTTTAAAAGACCCGGTTTGTCCCGGACAATCTCGCTTGAAATCGAGATAGCTCCCACGGTCTTAACCAGCGCACGGATTGCATAGCTGTTTATATCCCGTATCTGCCCCGGCAATGGTGTTTTTGTTACCGGCACTATCTCATCCCCGGTTGAAATGATGGCGACTCCGGGTTTTTTAAAGGCCGTGAGTTCGGTTATACCAAGCCCGGCCAATATACCGACATCTTGAGGTCTAATTCGTCGCCCAGCCGGCAGGACCTTTTCGCCAAAGGCGACATCATCAGCTCTGTTTAACACATTTTCACCTTGGGTCACGGGCCTTGTCACTTCGATTTCGCCATCGGTAAGGGGATTTGTGTATTCCACCATGACAACAGCATCCGCGCTCTCAGGCAAAAAGCCACCCGTAGGAATTTCTACCGCTTGACCTTGGGCAATCGATATATCAGAAAGCGTTCCCATAGAGATTTGTCCGACAGTTGTAAGTAGTGCCGGTATAGTATCCGAAGCCCCGAACGTATCCGCTGCTCTTACGGCGTATCCGTCCATTGTTGACCTCGCCCGAGCCGGAAGGTCTTCCTTTGAAACCACATCCATGCCAAGAACTCGGCCCAGTGAATGTTCCAGGTCTATTTGCTCAAATGTTAATCTGGCAAATCCAGCCAGCGCATCAAAAATCTGCTGGGGCGTTACAACTTTAAAAAATTCCGGCATAGCTTATCCTTTAAGTTAAATAGGTAGTTAAAGATAGTTTAACAAATAGCAGTTTTTAATGGAAAAAGTCCAGAACATATTTGAGGGCAGTGAAGACAATAATCCCGCTTAGCATCCACTTAATGGCTTTTGCCGGAACATATTTCTGGCATCTTGCGCCAAGATACATCCCGGCCATACCACCGAGTCCGAACAGAACGCCGAGCAGCAAATCAGGAGCCACGGACATCTTAGGATAAAGCGGTGCGATAGCCTGGTAAAAAGCAACACCTGCTACCGACGTGACAAAGGTTCCCATCAGCGCCGCACCGGCCACCGTATAAACCGGAAGGCCAAAGAAGGAGACAAAGAAAGGAGCGATAATCGTACCGCCCCCGATACCATAGATGCCGCCAACGATTCCGACAATAAAGCTAAGGGCGAAGATACCCCAGAACGAGACATCGAACTGCTCACCGTAAAATGTGTAGCCGAGCCGTTTCCGATTGAAATGCGTAATCTTAATAGGCTTCAGGGTGCCTCCATCGGCGATCTTGAAGGCGGCTGCTCCCTTGCCGTAATTGCGCACAAGCTCCTGGAAGCGCTTCTCACTTTTGGCCTTATCAGAAGCACCCGAGCTTTTACTCAGTAAATCGCGGATCATCTTAACGCCGATATAGAGTAAGATTGCGGCGGCAAAGAGCTTGAAATCCTTTGGGTCGGGCAGGTACGTGACACGTACCAAAGCACCGATGAGAACGCCCGGAAGCGTGCCGATTATCACTATCAAGGTCAGCGGCCACACCATGCGGTCCTCTTTATAGTAGCGGTATACGCCGCTCGGGATAGCTACGATATTAAACACCTGATTGGTAGAGCTGACAGACGGGTTTGCGTACCCAAGAAAAGACATCTGAAACGGAAGCAGCAAGAATGCGCCGGATACGCCTCCCATGGAGGTAAAAAACGAAATTACAAAGGCTACCAATGGCGGTATCCACGGCGCGACATGGATACCGGCGACCTGAAAGAACATGGCTAACCTCCTGAAATATCTTGGGTTAATTTGGGCTTCAACCCAACTTCCTCAGCGACTACAAGCAATTCTTTGTCCGATGACAGGAAATCAGCATCGGGCACTTTTAACGCAGCCGCTAACTGAAGTGAGTCGAGTGTTCTTAAGTTTCGAGTCTTGCCATACCTTAAGATTAGGTCAGATGCGATTCTGAAGTCATCTTGAGCCAGATCTAACAACTCAACATTTTCGGCTTGGGTATCACTTAAGAACGCTTCCCATATTAATTGTTGCTCTTGTTCCTGGAGTTCATTCATCCTAACTTTTTTCATTAACGCCGAAGCGAATTCTACAAGCGACAATTCGCATAGATATAAGCGCTTAGCAGCGAGAATCACTCTCTCGACATCATTGCTATCAGTTTCAGGATAATAGTATTTTACCAGGGAGCTTGTATCGATGAAGATGTCCATTTACAAGCGTTCTTCTCTATTCTCGGAAACAACCTGAGATAAAGGTTTTCCCTGAGGCTTAATGAGACTCCTAAGTTGCTCGCGGTTTGCAAGGGTCTTTGGCTGCTTGGTTGGGATCGGGACAATCTTAGCGATTGGTTCGTCTCTCTTTGTAATAATGACTTCTTCGCCTTTTTGCACTGATTCGAGGTATTTCGTCAGGTTCTTTCTCATTTCTTTAATGCCGGCTCTTATCATAGCTACCTCCAGGTTTACACCAGTGTACACTATATGATCGTACCCATCAACCATAATTAAAGAAGATGTAACAGCATTATTCAAAGCCATCTAAAACTCTCGACCTATAAAGTGCTCGCGTGCTTCATCAAAACTTCTGAACACTAGGAAATCATAAGTACGTTTGAGCCGATCGCATGCCTCTTGCCGGTCTTCAGATGAGCAAACTAAGACAACAGCCCCGCCAAGTTGTGCTACCCGGTTACGCATTTCTTTAAGGTAGTCAAAAGCGTCTTCAGCTAATGCTTCAAGATGATTAAATTTAAGAATAAGTTTTAGCCTGTTATTTCGGATAAGCGCACTGAGCATTTCTTTCATCAGCACAATGTCTTCTTCATCGTAGGTTCCCGAGAAGAGCACGGTTGTGATGCTTTTTTGCTCTGTTATCTCGATCTTGAGCCTTCTTTCTTCTGCCAATATAATCCTCTCCGTCATGCTTAAGCAATAAATTCTATCTTCCCGACCATACTTATAATTATTACCCTTAAAGCATTTGGATATTCATTGTAGTATTCCTAACCGCCCATCAAGCAGTCCCCGTGATATTTTTGCGGGATCAAATTGACCGGGAAACCACAAAAATCGGCTATAATATAAATTTAAGAACATAAGATTTTTACTTTACCTTAAAGATAGTCATCGTAAGCAAGTAATAGTATAATCTTTATAAGGCAATACTGATAAGTCTATATTAAATAAAACTAATGCGTTATAGCACCAATGCTATTAAAAACATCGGTTACTAAGTTTGGAGGCGCCAATGAAGGAAGAGCTGATCGATTTAAGCAAAGCAGTAACAGAAGCGGAAGCCGAGCACATAATAGAAGAAACCCTCGAAAAATATGATAAGTATGTAAACCCCGGTTTTGCGCGTCTTATGAGGTTTCTCGGGACTACTGTGGAAGTAAAGACCGAAGGACCTTATATGTACGATATCAAAGGCCATAAATACCTCGATTTTTTAAGCGGCCATGGCGTCTATAACCTTGGGTATTGCCATCCAAAGGTGGTTAAGGCGGTTGAGGATCAGCTAAAAATGATTGCGCAAACCAGCGTCCGTACCGTTATGAACAAGCCGATGGCCGACCTCTGTGAGAGGCTCGCCAAAATCACCCCCGGTGATTTAACCTACTCGTTTATCGGCAACAGCGGTACCGAGGCGGTTGAAGGCGCGTTGAAGCTGGCAAGGATTGCTTCCGGTAAACCACAAATAATAGCGGCCGATAATGGATTTCACGGTAAATCGCTCGGAGCGCTAAGCGCAACCGGCAGGCCGCTCTACCGGGACCCGTTTAAGCCCCTGCTTCCAGAATTCGACCACGTAAGGTTTGGCGACATAGACGCGCTTAAGGCAGTCATTGGCGAAACTACTGCGGCGGTTATCCTTGAGCCCATCCAGGGAGAGGGCGGTGTAATCGTCCCGCCGAAGGGATACTTAAGTGACGTGCGTCAGCTCTGCGACGACACCGGCGCGCTTCTTATCCTCGATGAGGTACAAACCGGCATGGGCAGGACGGGTACTATGTTTGCGTGCGAGCAGGAGGACGTTACCCCCGATATCATGACGCTTGCAAAAGCGCTGGGTGGCGGCGTAATGCCGATAGGCGCATTTATTGCAACGCCGAAAGCGTTTGCGCCGTTTGCGGAACATCCGCTGCTTCACACATCGACGTTCGGCGGAAACCCGCTGGCCTGCGCCGCGGCGAATGCGACGATCGATATCATCATAGAAGAAGATCTGCCGCGGCAAGCCGCCGAAAAGGGCGAGTATTTCCTTGAAAAACTGAAGAGAATGCAAGACGATTTCCCCGGCGTTATAACCGACGTACGCGGAAAAGGCTTGCTTATCGGTGTTGAATTTGCCGATGAGGGTTTAGCCGGAAGCATGATTTTTGAGCTTGAGAATGAGGGCGTTCTCGTCCTCTACATGTTAAACAACCCAAAAGTCATCCGTATCGAGCCGCCGCTTATCATCACCTATGAGCAAATCGACTTCATGATCGGCGTACTCTATGATGCCGTGGACAAGTATAAAACGCTTATGGGCTAACCGCTTTATCAATAATACTCGTAGATATACAGGAGGGATAGCAGTGCCGTTAGTGGAGGAACAAATCGATATAAAAATGAAGCCCGAAACGCTTTTTTCCATTATTTCAGACTTCGAAAAATATCCGGAATTTATGGCCGATGTAAAAAAGGTTACTATCCTCGAAAAGGGCGATGAGTGGTCAACTTCAGAATGGATAAACGAAGTTGTTGGGCGCACCATTAGATGGGTCGAGAAGGATTTTGTAAAGCCGGCCGAAAACCGGATTGATTATGAGCAAATAGAAGGCGACCTTAAGGTATTAAAAGGATTTTGGCAACTCGAACCAAACGGTGCATCGACAAAAGTAACGTTCAACATGGAGTTCGAATTCGGGATACCGATGTTAGCGCCTCTTTTGCACCCGCTGCTGACGAAAGTACTTCGCGATAACGTAAAGCAGATGCTCGCTGATCTTAAGAAGAAAGCAGAAGAATAATAGAAAAGGTGCCCAGGTGACCTTAAATATCCCAAACTTACTAACGTTATCCAGGCTTCTGTTGGTGCCCGTTTATGTCTATGCGGCGTTAGCGGCAAGCTCGATGCTGAATCTCGTTGCGGCGCTTGCGTTTGGGATCGCGGCGCTCACCGATTTGTTCGATGGGTTTGTCGCTCGGCGGCTCAACCAGGTGACCGATTTCGGAAAAATCCTCGACCCTGTTGTGGATCGTATCCTTATTATCTCGGCGATGGTTGTTCTCTACGTAAAAATAAGTGCCCTGGTACCGCTCTGGGTCGTGCTTACCGTAGTTGGGCGCGATCTTCTCATGATTTTAGGCTGGGTATATATATCCCATTTAGGTATCCGGATAAAGGTTGCCTACGAGGGTAAGGTTGCAACCGCGATCTTGATGTTTTCGGTGTTTTTCCTGCTACTCGACGTTAGCGTCGGAGTGTTCAGCACAACAACCCTCGGGATAGGGCTTTTTTACATCGGTGTAGCTTTATCGCTGGTAACCGGTTTAAAATACGTCAAATTAGGGATAAGTATAATAAAGAGCAAGCAAGCACACAAATGATTCAGCCCGCAAAGGAGGGAGAGTTCTGAGTAACAACAGAAGTGTAGATAACGGTGGTGCCGTTAAGATAAGCTGGTTCGGGCACGCGATGTTTCTTATCGAGAGCCGTAGTGGGATCAGGATAGTAACAGATCCGTATGATGCAGAAACAGGCTATACACCCCCGGAAATCACCGCTGATATAGTTACATTGAGCCATCACCATCATGATCATAATAACGTCACAGCCGTTGGCGGATTACCAAGGGTTATAGATACGATTGGAGAGTTTCATATAAATGGTCTATTTATAGAAGGAATTTCCTCTTATCATGACGAAGTAAAAGGAGAGAAACGGGGTCGTAATACAATATACATGTTTACCATAGATGGGCTCACTCTGGCCCATATGGGGGATTTTGGGCAACCTATAACCGGGGAACAGGTAAAAGCGCTTCAAGGTGTTGACGTGTTGTTTATTCCTGTTGGGGGCGTCTATACGTTAGATCACAAGCAGGCTGCAGAGGTCGTCAAGATACTCAAGGCAAAGGTGACCGTACCCATGCATTACAAGACCAAACACTGCACGATAAAGGTTGCGGGTGTGGAGCCCTTCATCCAAGAAATGCCCGTCGTGAAGCACGTAGGAAGCACGGTGTTATTATCGGCTTCAACATTACCAAGTGAACAAGAGGTTTGGGTCATGGATTATATCCAATAGAATTACAATCAGGAGGTATTTATGAGGGCAGTAGTTATGGCGGGTGGCGAGGGCACGAGGCTCAGGCCCTTAACCAGCAACCAACCGAAACCGATGGTTCCGATTCTTAACAAACCGGTCATGGACTATATCCTCGAGCTACTTCGTGAGCACGGAATGGTTGATATAGTGGCGACTATGCAGTTTCTGCCGCAGCTGATCAAGAACTACTTTGGTAAAGGAACCGACCAGGGCGTAAATATGCACTACTCAATCGAAGATTTCCCGCTCGGTACGGCCGGAAGCGTAAAGGAAGCCGAAGACTTTCTTGATGAGACCTTCATAGTCATAAGCGGCGACGCCCTCACTGATTTTGATTTAACCAGCCTTGCCGAATTCCACAAGAAAAAAGGCGCGATGGTAACGATCGCGCTAAAGCGCGTTGAGAACCCGCTTGAGTTCGGAGTGGTCATTACCGAGGAAGCCGGTCAGATAGAGCGATTTCTTGAAAAACCTTCCTGGGGTCAGGTGTTCAGCGATACCGTGAACACCGGCATATACGTCCTTGAACCCGAAATATTTAAATACATCCCAAAAGGCGAAAAGTTTGATTTCAGCAAGGACTTGTTTCCAATACTTCTTGAGAAGGGCGCACCGCTTTACGGCTGCGTTATGGATGGCTACTGGTGCGACATCGGCAACTTCGAACAATACATGCAGGCCCATAGGGATATCCTTGATTTAAAATCAAAAATTCAACCCCCGGGCATCAGGATGAGAGATAATGTCTGGATCGGCGACGGCGCGGATGTAGACCTCTCGGTCGATATATCGGGACCGGTTGTGATAGGGCAAAACGCCAAGATAGAGCCGGGCGCGGAGTTGGACGAGTATTCCGTAATCGGAAACAACGTCGTTATGAAAAGCAAAGCCCACATCCATCGCAGTATCGTCTGGGATAACGCGTATCTTGGCTCGCAATGCCACGTGCACGGCGCGGTGGTCGGTAAAAACTGTGATATTAAAAGCGGCGTGCGTATTGAAGAGGGCGTTGTTATCGGTGATGACTCGGTAATCGGCGATAACGCCGTCATAAACCACGACGTAAAAATCTACCCGTTTAAGCGCGTGGATGAGAGCGCTGTTATCAACAGCAACCTTATCTGGGAATCGCGCGGCATGAGAAGCCTCTTTGGTGCTAAAGGGGTCAGCGGCCTTATCAATATTGATATTACCGTCGACCTTGCCATGAAACTGGCGATGGCCTATGGGACGACGCTTAAGAAAGACTCTTGCGTGGTCGTAAGCCAGGATGCGAGCCGGGTCTCAAGGATGATAAAGCGCGCGATGATCGCGGGCCTAAACTCCACCGGGATTAACTGTAGCGACCTGAGGGTTACCTCATCTTCAGTAAACAGGTTCCTTATCCAGACGGGTCCGGAAGTCGGCGGCATCCACGTGAGAACATCACCGTTCGACCAGCAATCGATGGAGATCCATTTCTTCGACACGCACGGCATCGATATTAAGGAAGGCTCCGAGCGCGATATTGAGAAATACTACTACCGCCAGGATTTCCGGCGTGTGTTCTACAATGAGATCGGTGAGACAGAATTCCCACAGCGCTCCGTAGAGGCGTATAGGGACTCGATTCTGAAAGCTATCGACATAGAGAAAATCCGGCAACGCCACTTCAAAGTCGTGGTCGACTACGCTTTTGGAAGCACTGCCTTGATGATGCCGCATCTGCTTGAGAAACTTAACTGCGACGTGATCGGGCTTAACGCCTTCACCAGCGAGAGCAGGACGACCATATCGCCCGAACAGCTTGGCGCGGCAACGCAACAGCTATCGAGGATAGTCGACACGTTCAAGGCAGACTTCGGCATTATGATAGACAGCGGTGGTGAAAAAGTAACGGTTGTCGATGATCGCGGGCGCTTGATTTCGCCCAATGACGCACTTCATTTATTTACGTACCTGCATTGCCAGTTCGATGTGCGCCAGGGCAAAATAGCCGTTCCTTTAACGGTGTCCACGGTCGCCGAAGAAATCGCAGCATCTTTTGGGCGCGCTGTGGTGAGAACAAAGGTGAGCACCCGCTCGATGATGGAAGCCGCACTTGACGAGAGCGTGTCATTCGTAGGCGCGCAGGGCGGCGGGTACATTTTCCCGCAATTTCTACCCGCTTATGACGGAATCGTCACGTTCTTTAAGCTTATGGAGTACCTGGCGGCAGCTGAAAGACCATTGTCTGAGCTGGTAGCGAGCCTGCCGTCTTACTACCTATCGCACAAAAACACCTTCTGTCCCTGGGATAAAAAAGGCCTCGTGATGAGAAGAATAATGGAGGAAACCAAGGATGAGCAGGTTGAAATGATAGATGGCGTAAAGACATTCGGCGACGGTGGCTGGGCGCTTCTGCTGCCCGATCCCGATGAGCCGGTTGTTCGCATTTACGCGGAGAGCAAATCTCAACAAGACGCCGACTACGAGGTAGACAGGTTCGTAAAATTCGTAGAGGGTGTAATCGCGTCCGACGAATAAGGGGGGGAGGAGAGTGAAAACCAAACGAATGGCTGATTCGGTTATAAAATTTGGAACGGACGGTTGGCGCGCCGTCATGAACGATACATTTATTATTTCAAATGTTAAGATCGTCGCACAAGCTATTGCGGATTATTTAAAAGAAGCGGGCTTGGCAGAAAAAGGCATTGTGATTGGGCACGACACTAGATTTTTCGCAGAGCGCTTTGCTTCTGAGTGTGCAGCGGTTATGGTCGGCAACGGCATCCCTGTTTATATGCCAAGGCGGGCTCTTCCGACGCCTATTACGGCTTATTCTATTAAGCTCTATAACACCGGCGGGGCGATTATGCTTACCGCGAGCCACAATCCTCCCGAATACAACGGTATCAAGTTCATACCGGAGTATGCGGGGCCGGCAAGCCCTGAGATAACCGGAACGATAGAGAAGTATATCTCGGCAAACGTTGACGGCAGCGGTGTAAAAACGGCGCCCTTAGAGGGAAGCGACCTGGTGCGCGATATAGAGCCGTTCCCGGAATACACGAAACATCTCTCAACACTTGTCGATTTCGATAAACTACGCCAGGCCGGGCTTAAGATCGCCCTCGATCCGATGTGGGGCGCGGCACAGGGGCTGATGGATACGCTTCTTGCCGAGGTCGGCTGCACGGTCGAAACGATACATAACTACCGCGATCCGCTCTTTGGCGGCTCGTACCCCGACCCAAGCGACAAGCATCTCACAGAGTTAAAAAGTGAAGTTATGAAGATGAAGGCGGATTTAGGACTGGCCCTCGACGGGGACGCCGACCGGTTCGGTGCGGTGGATTTTAACGGCGCCTACATCTTTGCAAATCAGATACTAAGCCTGGTGGCGGTTCATCTGCTGAAAAACCGCGGTATGAAAGGCGTTATTGTCAGAACCGTCGCCACAACACACCTCTTAGACGAGATTGCGAAGAGTTACAGTACCGAGGCCGTCGAAGTGCCGGTCGGCTTTAAGTACATCGCCCAGGAGATGATGAAACAACCTGTCGTCGTAGGAGGCGAAGAGAGTGGGGGCTTAAGTATTCAAGGCCATATCCCCGAGAAAGACGGCCTGCTTGCCGACCTTCTGCTTGCCGAGATGGTCGCCTATGAGCAAAAGCCGCTCACCGAAATCCTGGACGGTATCTATGAAAAATATGGTAAATTCTATACCAAACGCCTTGATATACACCTTACCCCCAAGAGAAAAGACCATCTGTTAAACGAGCTTAAGAACAACCCACCGCAGGAAATAGCCGGCGAGAAAGTAACCGAAACGAGGGCGGTCGACGGCATCAAGTACATCCTCGCATCCGGCGACTGGATACTCGCCCGCCCCTCCGGCACCGAACCGCTCGTACGCGTCTATATCGAATCCCGGGACAAAACCCGATTCGAGAACTTAGAAGAATACGCACAATCGATGATGACGTAAAAACGGTTAACCGGTTTTTAACTAAACATCTCCGCAATAAAGCCCCCAATGAAGACCTTGAATATTTCCAGGTAAACATTGTAGTAGGGATGCCGCTCAACGGATATCTGCAGGTGGTGGCATATTCTAACTAGCTTGCCAATCGTATATACTGATGAATTAGTGAATCTACCGGTGGGGGAGTAGAGTTGAAGAAAAATTGGCATCTTTCACTGGCGGTAGTCTGCATGGTGCTTGGGGTGCTTCTAGCAATGGCGTTTAATACACAGCAAAGAAACCGCGAAGCTCTTAATGCGCCGCGAAAAGAAAATTTAATCAAAACAGTACACGGGCTAGAGAAGGAACGAGATAACCTGAAAGCCGGGATAGAGTCGATACGAGGACAAATCTCGAAGTATGAGAATTCTGCAGCGCAAACGCAAGGTATTCTCTCTACATATACAAGAGATCTCAATGATATCAAAAAGGCGGCGGGCTTAACCGACGTAAAGGGGCCGGGTCTCATCGTGACATTGGCCGATAGCCAACAATCCCCAAAGGATGGCGAGCCGAATGACTACGTTATCCATGACTACGATATCAGGCTTGTCGTAAACAGCCTATGGGCGGGCGGTGCAAAGGCGGTAAGCGTCAACGGTCAACGACTCATCTCGACCTCATCGGTACGTTGTGCGGGCGGCTACGTGCTCGTCAACTCTATGCGTTTGGTTTCACCGTTTACAATAAAAGCGGTTGGGAATTCGCAAAAAATGGTGGAGGCGTTGGAAGCCGATACCAATACGAAACGCCTGCTTAATGAGATCGCAAAGTTTTACGGTCTCAAGGCGGATGTAGAACAAAAAGAAGGGCTTACCGTGCCCGGATATACGGGAAGCTTGCTTATGGAAAACGCAAAAGTCGTAAAAGGAGCAGATTAGTGCTACCTCTCATCGGATTGATAATCGGGATAGTTATCGGGCTGGTTTTAAATATTCCAATACCTGCGACCTGGTCAAAGTACCTTGGTATCGCGTTGCTGGCGGCGCTGGATAGCGCAATCGGCGGGTTAAGGGCAAGCCTTGAAATGAAGTTTAACGAGAAACTGTTCTTTACCGGAATCTTTAGCAACACACTGTTGGCGGCGTTGATCGTTTTCATGGGGGACAGGTTGGGTATCGACCTGTACCTTGCCGCTGTTGTGGCGTTCGGAGTTCGTCTGTTCCAAAACTTAGCATTAGTCAGAAGGCACTATTTCCAAAAACGGCACTGGGAGTAGCAGTAGTTGAACCACATCCAGAACTTCATCAAGCTATTAAACAGCCAGGGCAAAAGAACACAGGTAGCCATAGCCGCCGTGTGCATGCTCATCGGTATTTTGCTGGCAACCCAGTTCAGGGTGCAGCAAACCGCCTCACAAGCGCTCCAGGATGCAAGCGAATCGGATTTAAGCCAAATCGTAAGTAATCTCAACAGCGAGATAAACAACCTGAGGGCTGAGACATCCGACCTGCGTCTGCAGCTCTTTAAAATCCAGCGTACCAGCCACGACAGCGCGGCGGTCATAAAGGAGTCCTCAAAAAACCTCAACAACTTAAAGATTATCGCAGGGCTTACAAAGGTAGCCGGACCGGGTGTTAGGGTCGTGGTCACCGATGAGAACAAATCACTTAACTCAAACGACCTTGTCGGCATAATTACCGAGCTCAGGGTGGGCGGCGCCGAGGCTGTTTCAATTAACGGCATAAGGGTTATCGCGAACACTGGAATTATGCAAAGGGGTAGTGCTATATTTGTCGATGGCACGCCTGTTTCGCCACCGTACGAGTTGTTAGCCGTAGGCGATCCGGAAGTCCTCCACGAAGCGCTTGTTATTACGGGGGGCATCAGAGACAACTTATCGTCTCTTTCGGGCGTATCGTTCTATATAACTAAAGAAAATAATCTCAGGATAGACCCGGTGGCTTCCGCCGGGAAAAATGCCGGTTGAGAGATAAAACATGCAATATAGCGCTTGATGAATATTGTAATGTTCGTTATAAATAACAAATAGCACTTTCTATTAAACACACTTACTAAATAGTCTAATAGCTAAAGCACTAGCTAAAAAACTAATAGTGATACACTATATCAGGTGTTCAAGGAACAGGAATGGAACTAAACGCTAAAATAAAACAGAAATTGGAGCAACCCGCACTACGCATCTCGCTCGTTATAGTGGCATCCATAGTAGTGATCGTTGCAGGACTATGCATCGGCGATGCCGCATTATACTCCAACAAGGTTCATAAAGGCGTAAAAGTCAGTGACGTTCAGCTCGGAGGCGAGACAAAAAGCGAAGCACTCGTCGAGCTGAACCGTTTATCCAACGTCCTCGAGCGCAAAACCATCACCATCACATACAAAAACAACACCTGGAAAGCAAATCCTCGCGAGCTTGATGCCCGCATAGATACCAAAAAAACCATCGATAAAGCATTTGCCATAGGAAGGCGCGGAAAGTTTTTTAAAGTTGTCGGCGATCGTATCGGGCTGTGGTTTAAGCCGCGCAATGTCGAACCGGTGTTTACCTACGATAAGAACAAGCTCGACGAGTTCATCAAAGGTATCACCAAAAAGGTGAACCGGCCTGCTGAGGACGGTGAAATAAAGATCGTAAACAGCCGGGCAATGATCGCAAGCAGCAAAGATGGCCGCCAGGTAAAGAAAAAAGTTCTGGTCGATCGGCTATTAAAGGCGTTCGCTTATAAAAACAGCACCAGCATTGAGCTTCCGGTTGTCGTACAAAAACCGGATATAACCGAGCAAGATCTCAGCGATGTCAGGGATACCGTCAAGCAGATCATCAAAGCCCCGGTAGTCCTTAAGTATCGCGACAAGAAATGGGAAATTCCCGTAACGCAGATCTCGGAGTGGCTCGAGTTCAATAAGGTACGAGAAGGCCGGGATTGGGGCATCGACATAAAATTCGATAAAGACGAAATGACCGGCTATCTCGAACAGCAGACCAAGGAGATATCCACCGAGCCGAAAGATGCCGAATTTAAGATCGAAGGGGACAAGGTTGCTATTGTCCCGGGCAATAACGGCATAGAAGTCGACCTCGATAAGGCATGTAACGATGTATTTGACGCGAGCAAAACAGAGGATTCAAGAGAGGTGATGCTCGTAACCGAAACCACAAAACCGAAGCTGACTACCGAGGACGCAGGGAAAATGGGGATAAAGGAAAAGGTTTCAAGCTACACGACTTTCTTCAACGGGGGTCAAACCTCCAGGGTCCACAATATTCAAACCCTGGCAAATTCTCTCGACGGCAATATAGTGGCGCCGAACGAGACGTTCTCATTTAACGGCACTATAGGACCAAGAACGGCAGCGAAGGGATATCGCGAAGCCCCCGCTATTATCAACGGTGAACTTGTCCCGTCGCTTGGCGGCGGCGTCTGTCAGGTTGCGACTACGCTTTTCAACGTCATATTCTTCGGTGGGTATGAGGTGGTCGAACGACACAATCATAGCTTCTTTATCAGTCACTATCCGACCGGTAGAGATGCCACCGTATCCTGGGACGGACCCGACCTGAAATTCAAGAACAATACAAGCGCATACGTGCTCATAAAAACCCGAACAACAAGCGGATCGATCACGATCAGCTTCTACAGTACAAATCAAAACATAAAAGTCGAGTACACCACGTCGGGACCGAGCAATTATAAATCGGCGCCCACCAAACGCGTCGACGACCCGACCCTGGCAAAGGGTGTCACCAAGGTAGAGGAAAGAGGAATCGCGGGTCGAGACGTCTCCGTATACCGCATAGTCTATAAAAACGGCAAGGTGGCAAAAAAGGATACCTTCTTCAGCAGATACCCACCCGGCAAATCGGTCGTGCGCGTCGGTACGCGTGAAGTGGCAGCCCCACCGGCACCCGGCGCAACCCCTCCGGTAACCGCAAAACCAACGATCCCACCGACAACAGTGCCGGCCCCAATACCCGGTGAATAGGTGAATGGGCGTGGGTCGAGGATGAGAGAAGACCCATTCACCTATTTACCTAATAACAGTTTTTAGCTATTATAAAAATGTTTTCAACTTCGCTTGCGGTGTGCTTTGAGGGCACCGCTTTCATAGTATTAGATTACGGGTTAGGGAGTGTATTATGATCTGGAACAAAGAGTACGAGGCAATGCCGCGCGGTGAACTTAATAATCTGCAACTGGAGCGGCTTCAAGCGACGGTAAAGCGGGTATACGAGTCGGTACCGATGTATAAGAAGCGGTTTGATGAAGCGGGAATAAAGCCCGATATTATAAAGACCCTTGATGACCTTAGCAAACTTCCGTTCACCGTTAAAACAGACTTAAGAGATAATTATCCTTTCGGATTATTCGCCGTGCCGATGACGGATATTGTCAGGCTGCATGCCTCATCGGGCACCACGGGCAAGTCGATTGTTGTCGGCTACACCAAAAAAGACATCGACACCTGGTCCGAGCTTATGGCACGAACGCTTTCGGCAGCGGGAACAACAGCCGATGACGTCGTTCACAACGCCTACGGCTACGGGCTTTTTACGGGCGGCCTGGGTATTCATTATGGCGCGGAGCGCATCGGCGCATCGGTCGTCCCGATATCCGGCGGTAACACCAAGCGCCAGGTCACCGTCATGGAGGACTTTGGCAGCACTATCCTCGCTTGTACCCCGTCATACGCGCTATTCCTGGCTGAAGTGGCAGAAGAAATGGGCGCGGCGGGTTCACTAAAACTCAAAGCGGGCGTATTTGGAGCCGAGCCCTGGTCGAACAATATGAGAATCGAACTTGAGAAAAAGCTCGGCATCCTCGCTATCGATATTTACGGCTTAAGCGAGATCATAGGCCCCGGAGTTGCGTTCGAGTGCCCGGAAAAAGACGGCCTGCACGTCAACGAAGACCACTTCATCGTCGAGGTTATCGATCCCGATACCGGCGAAGTGTTGCCCGAAGGGCAAAAAGGCGAGCTTGTGTTCACGTCCCTGACAAAAGAAGGCTTCCCGGTCATACGGTACCGCACCAGGGATATCTCGGCGGTCAACTATGAGAAATGCACATGCGGTCGTACCGTCGCGAGAATGGATAGGGTAACCGGCCGCACCGACGACATGCTCATAATCAGGGGAGTAAACGTGTTCCCGTCGCAAATCGAGAGCGTTCTGATGGAAATAGAAGGGACCGAGCCACACTATATGTTGGTTGTCGAGAGAAAAGGGACAATGGATGTCTTGCAGGTCCAGGTCGAGGTCGGCGAGAAGTTCTTCACCGACGAGGTGAAAGGCATGGAAGCCTTCGAGCGCAAAATAAAGCGCGAGATCGAGAGCATTCTCAATATCAGCGTAGACGTAAAACTTGTAGAGCCCAAAACCATCCAGCGAAGCGAAGGTAAGGCAAAGCGGGTAATAGACAACAGACAGCTGTAGGGAATTGGGAATTTCGAATTGCGAATGTCGGGCTTCGGATGTCGGATTGTGAATTAGATACTGTGAGAAGTGCTCCTGGTACAGGAGCTAACGATATGATACGGGAGGTCATATAAATGAAAGCAACACAGCTTTCGGTATTTCTTGAGAACAAGCAGGGACGCCTTGCGGATGTAACAAAAGCGCTTGCCGATAACGGTATTAATATCAGGGCGTTGTTTATAGCGGATACATCCGACTTCGGAATCTTAAGGATGATTGTAGACAAGCCGCGCAAGGCTATCGATATCCTAAAAAGTAATGCCTTTACCGTCAAGGAAAATGAAGTCCTTGCGGTTGAAGTGGCCGATACGCCGGGCAGTCTTGCCCAAGTACTCGAGACGCTCGACAAAAATAGCCTCAACGTGGAATACCTCTATTGCTTCGTCGACAAAAAGCGCAACGCGGCGGTTGATATTATGCGTATCCAGGACATAGGAAAAGCAATGGAAGCGCTTGAGAACGCAGGAATTAAATTGCTTAGCGCAGCCGAGTTACATGAGATTTAGCTGACGAAGAGACGCAATACCCTAAAATATTTCGTTCTAGTAGCTAAAAATATATTGACCGCCTACTAACAAAACATCACACTAATGTAATTAATAGAATGAATGGTATCAAGGTAATTACTATCGACTTTCGGATGATTGGAGGAGCCCCATGGAACACAAAATTGATGACGTCAGGATAATCATCCAGCAAGGGGATATTACCGAGGCGGATATTGAGGCGGTCGTGAACGCCGCAAATAACCGCATGTATATGGGCGCCGGCGTTGCCGGGGCAATCAGGAAAAAAGGCGGCCAACAGATAGAAGACGAAGCCGTCAAGAAAGGCCCGATAGAGATAGGCGGCTCCCTGCTGACCTCCGCGGGTGCCCTTAAGGCAAAGTGGGTCATCCACGCGGCGGTTATGGGTATCGACGGCATCACCGATGCCGAAAAAATCCGAAGCGCCACGCTGTCGGCCCTTAAGGTCGCCGATGAGAACAACATACAAAGTATCGCCTTCCCCGCGCTTGGAACGGGTGTCGGCGGCTTCCCGTTCAGCGAGGCGGCGAGGGTTATGTTCAAGATAGTTAAAGAGTATTTAAACACCAACAAAAGCTCGATAAAGAAAATCGTCTTTGTCTTATTCGGGTACGAAGCGTATAACGAGTTCTTAAACCGTGCCGAGAAGGACTTGGAGAAAGTAGCTTTTCCAAAGCATATATAGTCGAATTGAACAGGGGCTATAATCCGATGAAACAACCGGTACCGGTAAGCTTTGCGAGACAGATGTCTATAAGAGAAACCCTAATAGCGGTAGTTCTAGTAATCGCGATTCTGGCAAGCGCATATATCCCGACTCCACCTGTCGCATACGCAGAAGGTCTCGAACCGAAGATCGAAGCGCCATCCGCTATTGTTATCGATGCGAAAACAGGTGACATTCTGTGGGAAAAAAACGCGGACGAAAAACATCCGATTGCAAGTACCACCAAGATAATGACCGCCATTATCGCTATCGAGAATAAAAGCCTCGGCGAGACCGTAACCGCGGGCAGTGATGTGCTTGGTACCGATGGGTACGGATTCGAGATACCCGTCGGCGAGAAGATGAGGCTCGAGGATTTTCTTTACGCGCTCCTCCTGTATTCGGCGAACGATGCCGCAGTCGCTGTTGCCGATTATGTCGGGGGATCGATCGATGTCTTTGCCCGAATGATGAATATCCAGGCAAAGGATATCGGCGCAAACAACACGAATTACGTTAACCCGCACGGCCTCCCTGTAAAGGGACATCCCTCCAACTACTCGACCGCACGCGACCTTGCGAAGATCGCCCGCTACGCGATGAAAAACAAAACATTCCAGAACATCGTCGCAACAAGAAAGAGAAACCTGAGCCGTTTCGGAACGGGAAAGCGCACTATCGTCGAGAACCGTAACCGCCTGCTCTGGAGCTATCCTGCAGCGGACGGCGTGAAGACAGGCTATACAAAAGAAGCCGGCCACTGTCTTGTGTCCTCGGCAAGGCGCGGCGACGTGCAGGTAATCTCGGTAGTGCTCGGCGCGGCTACATCCGAAGCCCTATTCATAGAATCGGCATCCTTGCTCGAATACGGATTCGGTTGCTTTGAGAAGAAACGGCTGCTCTCCAAGGGCAAGGTCTACCAGACGGTCCGAGTCGGCTACGGCCAGACCATCGATCTCACCGCAGCCTCAGACATCGATGGCTATATCAGGCGCTCCCGCGATATAGAAATAAAAACCACGACCCAAAGCGATATTAAACTGCCGGTTAAAAAAGGAGCGACCCTCGGTATGATCACCGTCTTCCAATCCGGAAAACCGGTTGCAACCGTAGACCTTGTCGTCAAGCAAACCCTCAAAAAACCAACCTTCTTCCAAGCCATCGATTACTACATCAAAGCCGCATGGAACGCTATCTTTTAGTGCTAGTATAAAATGCAAGATGGGGCGGGGCACAAAGAAGGTGCTTTTACGATTCATCCGCCATCGCCGCGTTTTAACATCCCCCAAAACGGGAAATGCTTAATATATCAAACAAGCCATAAAAAGGGAACAAGAGATGCTAAAGAGGACGCTGCTCTACACCGAAGAATACCAGCTAGGGGCACGCTTCACCGAGTTCGCAGGTTGGGAACTCGCGCTTTACTATACCAGCATCATCCAAGAAAGCATGGCCGTGCGCATGGCAGCCGGCCTTTTTGACATATCGCACCTCGGAAAGATAGAAATAAGGGGAAGCGGTGTAACGCAGTTCCTGCAATATGTCGCAACAGCCGATATCGCAAAACTGCCCATCGGCAAAGGCGCCTACACCCTTTTCTGCAACGAAGAGGGCGGTATCTTAGATGACGAGATTATCTATCGCTTTGCGGAAAACGATTACTATACGGTCCCAAACGCTGCCAGAACAAACACCATCCTGAACTGGTTCAAACAGTACAGTTCCCCAAGAGTCGAACTACATGATCGCACCGACGAGCTATGCCTCCTTGCGCTTCAGGGACCGAACTCACCCGAGGTATTACGGGATGTCTTTAAAGAAGACCCCGGCGCATATAAGCGCTATTCAGCCAAGACAACCGAGGTAGATGGCCACACCTTTACCATTATGAGGTCGGGCTATACCGGCGAAGACGGTTTTGAGATCATGTGCGACCCGCCGGCGGCAAAACATGCATGGACGATAATGATAGCGGCGGGCGCCAAACCCGCCGGTCTTGGCGCTCGCGACACACTACGCCTTGAAATGGGTTTTCCCCTTTACGGTAATGACATAACAGAAGGCACAACACCGCTGGAAGCCGGTCTGCAGCGGTTCGTCTCGTTCGATAAAGGTGATTTTGTAGGCCGCGATGCGTTAGAAAAGCAACTTCACACGGGAATACAAAAGAAATTGACCGGCTTCATCGTCAACCACGGGATCGCCAGAAAAGGGGATACGATGCTCGATAACATCGGCAACGATATAGGGACCGTAACCAGCGGCGGGTACTCGCCTATACTCAAACAGGGAATCGGCCTCGCCTATGTCAAAGAGCCCGCCTCCGAGCCCGGCACACCGGTGAGAATCAAATCAAGGGATAAGTTGCTTAAGGCATATCTCGCAGAACGCCCGTTTATAAAGATAACGCGCCAAGGAGGTCCATACTCGAAAGTATCTTAACTATTCGAGCACGAAGCCAGAATTAAGATAACCATAAACAGGAGGATGCCACATGACCCCGGAAGACCTTTTATACTACAAAGAGCACGAATGGGCGAAGACGGATGACAATACGGCCGTTATCGGGATTTCCGATTACGCCCAGGATGCGCTTGGGGATATAGTCTACGTCGATCTGCCATCGGTCGGCGACAAGCTTTCCGCGGGAGCCGTCGTCGGTGAAGTCGAATCGGTAAAATCGACGTCAGAGCTTCATACACCGCTAAGCGGTACCGTAACCGAAATCAACCAAAAAGTAAGCGATACGCCTGAGATCATAAACAACGATCCGTATGGCGAAGGATGGCTGTTTAAGATAGAAATGGACAACAGAGACGAACTTAACGACCTCATGAACGCCAAACAATACGAGGACTACATAAAGGAGCTATAGCCTTGGATTTTATCCCGATAACGGATAACGACAAAGCGGCCATGCTTGACTCACTCGGCTTAAAAAGCATCGGTGAGTTATTCGACCTCTCGATCCCGGATGAAGTCAGACTAAAACGCCCCCTCGACTTGCCGCAAGGTGTCAGCGAGTACGAGCTTATAAAAGAGCTTCAGGGGATAGCGGCCGATAATTATTCTCTCGACAGCTATATCTCGTTCTTAGGCGGTGGTGCCTACGACCATTTTGTGCCCCAGATAGTGGATGCGATCATCTCATTACCTGAATTCTACACTCCTTACACGCCATACCAGCCTGAGGTCAGCCAGGGCATACTTCAAGCCCTATTCGAGTATCAAACCATGATAAGCGAGCTTACCGGCTTTGAGATCGCCAATGACTCGCTTTACGACGGTTCGACGACGGTCGCCGAAGCCGCGCTTCTCGCTCATGACGTAACGAAGAAGACGGAAGTTATTATAAGCGAGGCTGTCCATCCCGAATACAGAGATGTCCTTAAGAATTACACAAGGGGCATCGGCATTACCATTAAAACGGTTCCAATGAAAAACGGTAGTACCGATATAGCCGCTCTTGAGGATATGATAAGTGATGAGACCGCCTGCGTAATCATGCAGCAGCCTAATTTCTTCGGCTGCCTTGAGGATATGCCGAGGGTCGGTGATATCACCGACCGCTATCCCGTGCTTTTTATAGCATCGGTCGATCCCATCTCGCTCGGGATACTGCAACCCCCGGCCGAATACGGCGCAGATGTCGCCATTGGAGAAGGCCAACCCCTCGGCAACAAACTTAATTTTGGCGGCCCTTACCTCGGCATCTTCGCCTGCCGCAAGGAATACCTGCGAAGGGTGCCGGGCCATTTAACCAGCGCAACCATAGACACCGAGGGCAGAACCGGCTACGTGTTCACCCTGCAAACGCGCGAACAGCACATCAAGCGGGAGCGGGCAACATCAAACATCTGCACCAGCGAGATACTCAATGCCATCGCCGCGGCCGTTTATTTAAGTTACATCGGACCGGCCGGGCTAAAAGAAGTAGCAACCCAGTGTATCCAGAAAGCCCATTACATGTACGATAGACTACGCTCGATCAGCTACCTGGAGCCGCTTTTCGATGCGCCGTTCTTTAAAGAATTCGCCTTTAAAAGCACCAAACCCGTCGCCGAAATCAACTCACATCTCATAATAGAGGGCATTATCGGCGGTCTCAATATTGGTAGGCTTTATCCAGAATACGAGAATGCAATCCTCTTTTGCGTAACCGAAAAACGAACGAAACAAGAGATCGATATTCTGATCGAGATCCTGGAGAGCATATAATGGAAACGATATTTGACATCAGCAGGCCCGGCAACAAGGCGTATTCTCTGCCACCGCTCGATGTGCCTGAAAAGGATATAACAGAGTTAGTTCCGAAAAATCTCCTGCGCGAGAAACCTCCGCGACTTCCCGAGGTAAGCGAAGGTGAAATAGCCAGGCATTATACCAACCTCTCGAATATGAACTACGCGATCGATACGGTAGTTTATCCGCTTGGCTCCTGTACGATGAAGTATAACCCAAAAATCAATGAGGCCGCGGCCGGGTTAAGCGGGTTCTCAACCATCCACCCCTACCAGGACGAAACGCAGGTGCAGGGCGCCTTAAAGCTTATGTATGAGCTTGGCGCGTGGTTGGCCGAGATAGGTGGGGTAAAAAAGGTAAGCCTTCAGCCCGCCGCCGGAGCGCACGGCGAGCTTACCGGCATGGCCATGATACGTGCCTACCACGAACACCATGGCAACCCGAGAAGCAAGGTCATCATCCCCGATTCGGCGCACGGCACAAACCCGGCGACGGCACACATGCTCGGCTACAAAGTGGTCCAGGTGCCCTCCGACAGCAAGGGCGGCGTCGACATCGATGAATTAGCAGGGCTTCTTGATGAAGAAGTTGCCGCCATATTCCTGACCAATCCAAACACGCTTGGCATTTTCGACAAAAACGTTGTTAAGATAAACGAGATGATCCACGCGGTCGGCGCCCTCAGCTACTGCGACGGCGCGAACCTTAACGCAATCCTTGGCAAATCCCGCCCTGGGGATATGGGCTTTGACGTGGTCCACTACAACCTCCACAAGACGTTTTCAACGCCGCACGGCGGGGGAGGGCCGGGCTCAGGCCCGGTCGGCGTTAACGAGACGCTGGAACCGTTTCTGCCCGCACCGGTCATTACTTATGATATCTCTCTCGGCGCTTACTACTTTGACAACAATCGGCCGCTCTCGATCGGGAGGATTCGCGCCTTTTACGGCAACTTTGCGGTTATGGTGCGGGCGTATTGCTATATCCGCGCGCTTGGAAGCGACGGCTTGAACAAAGTAAGCGACATAGCGGTGTTAAACGCCGCCTATCTCAAGAATAAGCTAAAAGACGCTTACACGCTTCCGTATGACGTGCCCTCGATGCACGAGTTCGTATTATCCGCTGACAAACAAAAGAAACTAGGCGTCAGAGCCCGCCACATCGCCAAACGCCTCCTCGATTTTTATATCCACCCGCCAACGATATATTTCCCGCTAATCGTAGAAGAAGCGCTTATGATCGAGCCGACCGAAACCGAGAGCTTAAAAACCCTGGATATCTTCATCGACGCCATGAAAATAATCGCGACCGAGGCAACCGAAACCCCGGACCTCGTAAAAGGCGCCCCCCACATAACCCCCGTAAGCCGCCTCAACGAAGCCGAAGCCGCCAGGCATCCGATTTTTAGGGTTAATAGGTGAGTAGGTTAATGGGTGAATGGGGTGTGGGTAGAGAGAGTGGGTGAGAGCGAGTAGCGAATGGCGATTACATGTCATTCTGAGGCGATAGCCGAAGAATCTCGGGTGCACCCACGGCGACTGCAACTTACCAGCGTCTAGGCGTAGCTAAACTATTGTAAAAAGAAGGTTTTCCCCAGACACACACTCTCGACCCTCATCCCATTCACCGATTCACCCATCAACCGTTTTTAAATTAATTTAAGAAAACACTGGATTTTTTAAACACTCAAGTCTATCTTTAGATTAGTAAAGAAGTAGCAAGGATTATCGCTGGAGTATCAACAAAAAGCACCGGATTCTACCCGGCCGGCAAGAGTCTGTAGCGGGTATCTAGGAGCAGCCAGGATTGTGTGATAAACTTCGGGTATACCAGTAATGAGGGATGGGATATGGACAAAAATAACGAGTTAGACCTCAATAACGCACTAATAGACATTTCAAGCAAACCGGACGAAGAGCTTCGAGAGATCCTGGATCAACTATGCGAAGAAGAAGAGCGTGTCTCTTATCGCCGCAGGGTGCTTCATGGCAAGATTGATATTCTGAGGGCGGAGCTGGTTGCCCGGCTAAAGAAAAGACGTGAGGGCGGCGGTGATGTTATCTCAGGGGCGGATGTAGACCGTCTGAGTGAAATCCTGGCCCGCGGCTTGACGACTGTTTCAAAAGTTGATGTTTCCGACGAGGACGTGTTTTAGCAGTCGGAGGTTTCGAACGCGAACAAAGGAGGAGAAGAGTTGCCCGAGTCAAGGATTAAAGCAGCGATTAATGAGTTCTTTAAGGAATGTTGCAATAACATCCTAGAGGAAAGGATCACCGACTACATCGTAAAAGAACTACGCACAGGCAGAGAGCTGAGCGAAGTTTTAACCGACCCATATGTTAAGGATAGGATTGGCGAAGGTCATTTAGTGCACGTTCTCGGAAACAAAGAGCTTCTCGAAACATACGAACAAAGAATCAAAAAAAGTATGAAAGCTTCTTAACGCTTCACGGGGGGTGTTAAGAGCAGGGGCCTGTTGTAAAAAGTAACTGGAGCGTAAATATGCAATGCAGTAAATGCGGCACCACTAATGAAAATGGCGCTGAGTTCTGCCAAAAATGCGGAATGGCGTTTGACCGCGCTCTAGAAATTGAGACGACTATTTCACTCTCACCGATAGAAGTCGAAGAGGAGTGCCGCGAAATAGAGATCGCGCCTGCCGAGGGACCGATTTTAGTAGTCACAAAAGGCCCTTTTATAGGTCAGAAATTCAATTTAGCGAAAAACGAAACAACACTGGGCCGCGATCCTAACAGCGATATTTTTCTGGACGACGTCACGGTGTCGCGAAACCACGCGAAGATCACAATGGGCGACGATACGGTCACGGTTATCGATGCAGACAGCTTGAACGGTACCTACGTAAATCAGCAATGTATCGATGGACCGACCGAGCTTGAGTCCGATGACGAGCTACAAATCGGGAAATTTAAGCTGGTATTTTTAGCAAAGAAATAGTTATTGTGCGGCAGGGCACAAAAAGCATTGCCGCAGGGTCGCAACGGTTGAGAGGAGGAACGATATGCCGCCGAAGAGGGACTACCTGACGATCGGGGAAGTTGTAGATCATCTAAAGCCACGCTATCCCGATCTGTCGATAAGCAAAATTCGCTACTATGAAGAAGAGAAGCTAATACGACCGGAGCGCACGCCGGGCGGATATCGTAAGTTCAGGAAAGAGGATGTTCAGAGGCTGGAGCTTGCGTTGCGCTTGCAGAAAGAAAAATACCTCCCGCTCAACGTGATCAGACAGAACCTCGATATGATGGATATGGGCCAGCTCACGCCCGAAGTAAAGCAGCTCGCCAATGCCGACCACGATGCCCTTATAACATCGGATGACGGGCCCGTGCCGACCGAGAAAGCCATCGGCAGCATCGGGATATCCCCGGAAACCGCCAAGATGCTTGAGAACTTCGGAATCATCCAACCAATAAAAACAAGTGGGGGCAAGTGCTACAACTCTATCGATATAAGGCTCATGATCATCGCGCGCGAGATGGCGAGGTACGGCATCGAAGCACGCCATCTTCGCATGTACTCCACACTGGCTGAAAAAGAATCGACCCTTTTTAAGCAGATCCTTTATCCTATAGTGCGCCAAAAAAGCGATGATAAAGGCCAGCGCATACAAGAAGTGCTTGAAATATTAAGCGACCTCTCAAATCAGCTTAAGGCGCTCCTCCTCGAGAAAAAAGTAAAAGAATACTTACAAATTACCTAACAGAGCAGACCACCATGGCCTTAGGACAATCAGGCGAGGAGTTTGCCGCTCGCTATCTTCGCCGAAAAAACTACCGTATCCTGCAGCGAAATTTTCGCACGAAAATCGGCGAGATCGATATCATCGCGAGCACGGGTAAAACACTTATCTTCTGTGAGGTCAAAACCCGGCTGAGCAGGGCATACGGGCATCCGATCGAAGCCGTGACCCCAAACAAGCAGAGAACTATTCGAAAGGTAGCCGAGTTATATCTGGCGATGGCAAAGGATCTTAGCGAATTTGACTCTATCCGCTTTGATGTGATTTCAATACTATCCGAGGGTTCATCTTTTGAAGTTATGCATTGGGAGGAAGCGTTTTAACTATTTTCTTTTCCCGGTTCGCTGACGTGGGTAAAAGAAAATGGGCAGGTGTTTTAAAAGGGGACCCTTAAGGGGCTATCGGGAGCTACAGCCTTAAGGTATAGGAAAGAGCAACACTTGGCCTAAAAGGCTACTGGGGGAATTAAACACCTGCCCATTTATCCAACTATATTCAGTTTTCACTTTCAACAGCGGCCTACGTCTGTACCGGTAATGCAACCGGCTAAACGTGATCTACGCTAGGCCAACCAAATAGAGCTTAGTATGTCGGGGTCGCGCTTGACAGCAAAAAGTGGTGAACGGCACATATGCGGGGTGAGTGGAACAAAAGGGAAGTTGTTTGGAAAAAGTTCACTCTTTGCATAAATCGGGTATTTAATAATAAAAACTACTTATTGAGGTGAAACTATGACCGAATCGGAACTGCGTGAGATTATCGAGTCCCAGGGGCTGGCAGGGTTAACGGCGAGCATTTTTACAAATAATCGCGTCTACATAGGCCGTGTCGCGAGGATAAACGTCGCGACCTTGATGCTCATGGAGCCGACCGCGAAGGCTATCGGCGAGGTTGCGCCTACCGAAGTCATTGGCACTCCTTCGGTGGCGGACACCGCCGATCCGGGTGAGTCCGGCGGAGCGGTGCACAGGTATGTGGCGATTGCCATTGAAAAAATCGAAGCGATTGGATTCTAAAATTTTAAATTTTAAAAGGCCTCATCTTAGATGGAAGCCTTTTAAAAGGGACTGATTTGATTACTTACTATATCGGTAAAATCGCGGTAGCGCTTTAGGGGTTTCTCGACCATAAAAAGACTGAGGGCCACCGAAGTGGCCGCGTAGCTTAGCACTATGTTTTTTCTCAGTCTTCTTAGGGATGCAATACTTATCATATCGGCGCAAGTACCGCTCGGGTTTATATCAGAATGAGAAATATTACCATTAATTTTACCTTCCTCGTTGCCCATACTTCAATCGTTTCTCATGAGCGTTACATATTATCTTCATATAAATAAGCAACCAGCAGACGCTGGCTTATTCATTTGATTGTATTGTATGATTACCGGTATATACATCGTTCCAGTCATCGTTCCGGTAAGCCACCAGACGCCGAACAGGAGAAGCGCATGATTAGCAGATTGTCCCGGTTGAGGATTACCATCCCCTTGTTGATTGCCTTAGTAGTCGCTATTGCGTCGCCTGCTTACGCGGGTACCTCTAAGCCTATGCCCGCTAAGAACAGTGTTACCGCTCCTGTGTTTAAGAGTGTTTCGGTATCAAAAACCACGGTAAATGCGGGAGAGACGGTTACGGTTGATGTATACGCCGACGGTGGTGGCTCTGCATTGAGCAGCGGCTCTATAACCTGGGAAACACCATCGGGGCAGTGGGTAGGTACCGATTTAGAGTATGACCAGGCGACAGGCAAGCTTACAGGCGCTTTTGCCGTAAACAAGTATGCAGAACCGGGTAAGTGGACCTGTGTGATGCTAACGATCTTTAACGAAGACGCCGAGTTTACCGATGTTGACGAAGCAAGTCTTAGCGGCGCGTCGCTAACAGTTATTAACGATAATCCAGATGTTGAAGCGCCATCGGTCGCAAGCGTACTGGTAAGCCCTGCTCGCCTTACAGCCGGCGATGAGGTCAAAGTAACGGTTAAGGCGACCGATGATCTCTCCGGCGTCAAGCGCGGCGCTGTTACGTTTGGCAACGGATCGAAACAGCTTCTCGGACCATCCATAAACGCGTTATTGGAATATAACAGCGCTAAAGGCGTTTTGGAGGGCACCGCTGTTGTCCCCGATGATGCTCCGGCGGGTGAGTGGGTTTTATATACGCTCGAGATTTCGGATAACGCCGGCAATATAGCCTTTCTAACGGATGCCGATCTGAAGGATCAGGGGGTCGATGTATCCAAAGCGACGTTTACGGTAAGTGCCGTAAAGACTGCGGTTAACGATATCGTCCCGCCGGTAATTATGAGCCCCACAAACGGCGATCGATACGCACTTCAACTTGTCGATCAGAATCCAAAAAAACCGGGTTTTCAGGTTACGGTGAGCGGTTGGGCGGTGCCGGGGTATAAGGTTGAGCTGGTGAGCGGAGGCAAAACTATCGCCAAAGCCAATAACCTTTTTTCAGGCACAGGGTGGGCCGCTGAGATAACGATCAGCGGTGAGCTTACCGACATCTATGCCATCGCCATTGCGCCAAACGGCAACAAATCAGACAAAACATGTTCGATCACAAGAGCACAAGCCGCTAAGTTGGTGGTTAAGTCTACCGGTTCGGACCCCGAGACGGCGCATCACGGATATTTTAAGGACGTCCCCGCATCCAACCCTTACGCAAAGTACATCGAGTCGGCTGTTGTGCGTAGTTTCATTGAGACAGATACCAGCGGTTTGTTCAAACCCAACGACCCGATATCCAGGGGCGAGTTTACGCAGTGGGCCTACAATTCCATTATCCAGATAGTCGAGGGCGGGCCGTCAGCCCCTGAAGAAGACACAACGATCGCGATGCCGGCATCCGATGAACCGTATTTTCTAGATGTACCCGAGTCCTCACCATATGCGGAGGCCGTCACAGCAATGCATGGTATGGGCGAGATCTCAAGTAACCCGAACGGTACGTTTAAACCGAATAATAGATTATCCGCATGCTTAAAATTAACCGGCTTTGCAAACATGAAGCTTTCGGATGTAAAAAGTACCGACTGGTGCGCCCCCTATATCTTCGACCTGATGCTGGATGGGATCGTCACGGGATACAAAGGCGGGGTTTATATGCCGAGGCAGACCATTACGCGTGCGGAGTTTGCTAAGATGCTCTGCAAGGTTAAAGGCTGGAGTGTAAGCGAGACGGCGGCTGCCGATTGTGTGGATGTACCGCCGTCCCACTGGGCACACTCATACGTGAAGACCCTGCGCCAAAACGGCGTTGTCGACGGATATGCATGCAATAGTTTTAAGGCAGATCAAGCGTTGAGTAGGGCCGAGGCGGTTAAAATGATCGTAAGAACCCAGGGGTACAAACTCGACACTACGAGCGAGACATTCCCCGATATCATCGGGAGCTGGGCGTCTGACTTTATCCTGACCGCCAGAAAATATAACCTTGTCACAGGCTATCCCGATGGCTCGTTTCAGCCGGATGGCACCATAACAAGGGCGGAAGCGGCTAAACTAATCTGGCAGCTTCTCTAAAGTTCCCGGTAAAACCTATTGCTCCGCAAGCAGATAACGGTTAAGATTGCAGATAGTTTGCATAGTAGCGTATAAGCGCAGTTGTGCATATAGGAGGGGAATATGCTCGCAAAGGTGCTATCGGCCGCTGTTATCGGTATGGACGCTTTCCCGGTTGAAGTGGAAGTCGATGTCTTCCTCGGCATCCCAACGGTGAATATAGTCGGCCTTGTGGACACCGCCGTCCAGGAATCTAAAGAGCGCGTGCGAAGCGGCATCTCAAATTCGCAGTTCGAGTTTCCGCTCAAGCGGGTGATCGTCAACCTCGCGCCCGCGGATATCAGAAAAGAAGGCCCCGCCTACGATCTTCCGATTGCACTCGGCATCATGGCGGCGACCGAGCAGCTTCCCCAGGACAAACTCGATGACTACCTCATTGCCGGTGAGCTTTCCCTGACCGGAGAGATCCGAAGAATCACGGGTGCCTTGCTAATCGCGATCTGCGCTAAAACACTCGGTAAAAAAGGAATCATCATCCCGATGGATAACGCCCCCGAGGCATCGGTAGTCGACGGTGTAGATGTGCTGCCTGTCGGCAATCTCAACCAGGTGGTGGATTTTCTCACAGGCAAGGCACCCATTCAGGCGCACAACAAAAACCGTGGCGACTCCGAACAGGATCACCGGGGTTTGAATTTCTCTGATGTGAAGGGGCAGGGCCACGTTAAAAGGGCGCTGGAGGTGGCGGCCGCCGGGGGACATAATATTCTCTTAATCGGCCCGCCCGGCGCAGGTAAAACAATGCTGGCCTCGAGGCTGCCGTCAATATTACCGAAGCTGACGCTGTCAGAATCTATCGAGGTTACGAAGGTATATTCGGTTGCGGGGTTGCTGCGGTCCGGTGAGTCTCTTCTCACCACCCGTCCGTTCAGAGAGCCGCACCACACCATCAGCAACGCCGGCCTTATTGGCGGGGGAAGCCACCCTCGCCCGGGGGAAGTGTCGCTTGCGCATAACGGTGTCCTCTTCCTGGACGAGTTCCCAGAATTCTCCAAAGGCGTCCTGCAAGTTCTGCGCCAACCCCTAGAGGAAGGCAGGGTAACTATTTCACGTGCCGCAGGCGCTTTCACCTACCCGGCCAGTTTCACGTTGGTCGCATCAATGAACCCCTGCCCGTGCGGGCATCTTGGGGACAGGGCCAAGCAATGCATCTGCAACCCACATGCCATTCAGCGTTATCGCGGTCGCATATCGGGGCCGCTTCTCGATCGCATCGATATACATGTAGATGTTCCGCGTCTGGGCAAGGAGGATCTCTTGCATTCAAAAGAGGGCGAGAAATCCGAGGCCATTAAACGGAGGATCGAAGCGGCGCGGGCGTTACAAATCAAGAGATTTGCGGAGCAAAATAAAGGAAACGGGCGTGATATCCTAACGAACTCACGAATGAAGGCGGGCGAGGTTAAGAAGTTTTGCCGTTTGCACCCTACGGCATCCTCTTTTCTAGAGGTCTCGATCGATAAGTTGGGCTTAAGCGCCCGGGCGTACGAGCGCGTCCTGAAAGTAGCCCGCACGATCGCCGATCTCGCGGAACAAGAGACCATCGATATCGAGCACGTGGCAGAAGCCGTGCAGTACAGGGCTTTGGATCGACAATTCTTCTAGGAGCCAAATCCAGTGGACAGAGAAATCGTTACCAACAACAAGAAATACTGGCTCGGCGTCAAGATGATTCCTGGGTTGCGCAATAGGATTTACGTTCTGGCAGATAGAGCCGGTGGGCCGCAGCATTTATGGGAAGCCGGTAAAGACGACCTGATCGATCTTGGGCTGGATAAGCAGACGGCAGGTGAGGTCATTGCGGAGAGGAAAATGCTCGATTTAGATCGGCGCTACGCAGATCTAACGAGCAACGGCATCGATATAATAACCACTGAGGATAACGAGTATCCTCGATTACTTAAAGAAGCGCCATATCACCCGAAAGCACTGTTTGTTAAGGGTCGGCTTGCGGATATACGGACCGCGGTCGCCATTGTCGGGGCGCGCCGGGCGACGGCACAAGGAAAGGCTATGGCTGAGGAGCTTGCTTCAGAGATTGCCGCCGGCGGTGTTGCAATCGTCTCCGGGGCGGCTAGGGGAATCGATACCTCGGGTCATCGCGGGGCGCTTGATGCGGGCGGCACGACATATGCTGTTTTAGGATGCGGGTTGGACATGGTCTATCCGCCCGAAAACAAGAATCTATTTAAAAAGATTATTGAGAACGGTGCTTTGATCTCAGAATATCCTCCCGGCACGCCACCCCTGTCGCACCACTTTCCCGTACGCAATCGGATCGTTGCCGGTATGTGCCAGGCGGTTGTCGTAGTCGAGGCGGGCTTAAAAAGCGGGGCGCTTATCACCGCCGACTTTGCGCTGGACTACGGGCGCGACGTCTTAGCCGTCCCGGGCTTTAGTAAAAGCGACGTAAGCCGGGGCGCGAACAGGCTCATAAAACAAGGCGCTTACCTGGTGGAATCGGCAGAGGATGTTCTCTCGCTGCTGGGAGTAGAGCACGTCTTACGCCCGCAAACCGACGCGCTTAATCAAATCGAAAAGGATTTTTTGGAGATCATGGGATGGGAGGCGCAGCGGCTTGATGATTTAACTGCCGCGACCGGCGCATCTATCGCATCGGTGTCGGCGCTCCTGCTTACGCTTGAAATATCCGGCTTTATTAAACGGGATATTTCGGGCAGCTACATTAGGCTAAAATAAGACCGTCCGAGGTAATCTACCCCTCAAACGCTTGTATGACAATAGTTTGCAAACATAAAAAAATAGAATTCACTGACATTGGCCGCGTTAAATAGTATAATGACCAATGTAGCTATCAGAACGTTATTGGCTCATTTTTTTAGGAATTGGAGGGAACTTCTTACTAGCAGCAAGAAGATAACAATATGCCGGTGACATTAGAGGAAATAAAAGAAGATCCCTATGTAAAAGCGTACATAGCGCAAGCTGATAAACATATGGAGGCAATCGGATTTACGGAACACGGGTTCCGCCATGCCGACCTCGTATCCCATATCGCGATGAATGTGCTGAAACGATTGAGTTTTCCCGAGCGTGAGGCCGAGCTGGCCGGCATCGCAGGTTATCTGCACGACATAGGAAACTCGGTCGGTCGGAGCTTCCACGCGGTGTCGGCGGCCATGATGGCCCAATCCATCTTCTTCCGCCTGGATATGGCGCCCGAGGAAATGATCTTGGTTATGAATGCCATGGGCAACCACGAAGAAGAGTACGGTATGGCGACAAGCCCCATAGGGGCGGCGATTATCCTCGCAGACAAAACCGATGTTCACAGAAGCCGCGTGCGAACCCCGGACCCGCTCACCGCAGATATCCACGACAGGGTCAATTTGGCTGCGCAAAGGTCGTTTTTGCGGGTAGATAACGAACGTAAATTGATAGAACTCGAAATTGATATCGACACCAACATAAGTCAGGTTATGGAATATTTTGAAATATTCCTGTCTCGTATGGTAATATGCCGTAGAGCGGCCGAATTTCTCGGCTGCAAATTCGGCTTGGTTATTAATGGCGTAAAGCTTTTGTAGGAGGGAAGGAATTGGCTGATAAGACAAAACATTTATTAACACTGGGCATCGTATTTGTTCTTGTTGTAGCCTCTGTCTTTATGATTTATCCAGTAAATAAATCTACAAAGCTCGGGCTCGACCTAAAGGGCGGCCTAAGCATCATCTATACGGCCGAGGACTCGCCCGGCGCAAAAGTCACTGATGAGAAAGTGAAGCAGGCTGAGTATGTATTGCGCGAGCGTGTCGATGCACTTGGTGTTGCCGAGCCCGATATTCAAAGAGAGGGCGCTCGCAATATCATGGTCCAGCTGCCGGGAATCAAAGATCCCGAAAAGGCTCAGGAGATCCTGGGAAAACCTGCGGTTCTCCAATTCGCAATCGTGAAGGATGAGTATGCCAATTACCAGGATAGCCAGCTCAATACGTTTCAGAAGCAAGGCAAGCATGTTCTGGGGCCTGTTCTTCTTACCGGTGACAAAATAACGAGCGCGAAGGCCACATATGGAGGCACGCTCGGACAAACGCCGGAGGTTAGCCTCACATTTAACAGGGAAGGCGCAAATAGGTTCGCCCAGATTACCGCGCAGAACGTGAACAAACACTTAGCGATCGTACTTGACAATAACATTGTAACGGCGCCGAATATTGAGGAGGCAATCCCTGACGGCAAGGCGGTCATTAACAACATCAAGTCGATCGATGAGGCTAAGGAGATCGCGCTTGTTTTAAACACAGGCTCAATTCCCGTAACCCTTAAAATATCGCAGGCGGATAGAATAGGCCCGAAACTCGGCGCCGATGCGCTGCAGGCGGGTGTTATAGCGGGACTTATCGGTTTCACTTTCGTAGCCCTCTATATGCTCGTGTATTACCAGGGCCTTGGTTTGGTTACCTGGGTCGGTTTAAGCGTGTATGCGACGCTCGTATGGGGTGTCGTGGCAACAATAGGCCGCGCTTACGGTTGGACGCTTACATTGCCGGGTATCGCCGGTTTGATTATCAGTATCGGTATAGCGGCCGACTCGAAGATCATTATTTTTGAACGTCTTAAAGAAGAAATGCGCAATAAGAAGACATTCAGAACAGCGGTTGATAGTGGTTTCTGGCACGGTTTTAGAACCAGCCTTGATGCCGACCTTGTAACGTTGTTTGCGGCCATAGTGTTGTTTTTAGTAGGAATCGGAGAGGTCCGCGGATTTGCTCTAACGCTTATCATCGGCCTTTCGCTGGATATTTTTACAATGCTGTTCTTTACACGCCCGGTCCTGGGTTTGCTGGCACAGGTGTGGCCGGTAAAGAGTCCGGCTTTGCTGGTTAGAACGGGGGGAGTGACTAAGAGTGCGTAATTTCGATTTCATAGGCAAAAAAACCTGGTGGTTTGCTCTTTCGGGGTTTTTCATCGTTCTGAGTTTAGTGGGAATATTGGTCCGGGGCTTTAACTACAGCATTGATTTTAAAGGCGGTAGTGCGTCGGATGTTAAATTCACAAAAACTGTTTCGGTCGAGCAGGTCCGGTCGGTTGTTTCATCGGTGGGCCATGCTGACAGCGTTATACAGCCGATTGAGCGCAGAACCATTGGCGAGTTAGGGTCCGAGGCGGCGCAAAGCAAAGGTAGCGAGATGCTCATCCGCACAAGAGAACTCGACCCTAAGCAGGAAGCAGCGTTATTCGACGCCCTCGACAAAAAGCTAGGCGTTTTAGACCGTCAGACGAAGACAGTCGATGCAAGCTGGGGTTCGCATATAACGGAGCGCGCCATCTATGCGGCTGTTGCCGCGATGGTCATCTTGTTGATCTATATCACGGTTCGCTATGAGTTTAAGATGTCGGTTGCGGCTATCGTCGCCCTTGTCCACGACCTGCTGATCACAGCGGGCGTTTATGCGCTGGTCGGGCGCGAGGTAAACCCGAATATGATTGCCGCGATGTTGACTATTCTCGGGTATTCGCTCTATGACACGATTGTCGTCTTCCATAGGATCAAGGAGAACTCGACGAATGTCGTTCGTACCACTTACTCAGCAATGGCAAACAGGTCGATCAACCAAGTGTTGATGCGTTCCATCAACACATCGCTGGTGACGCTGCTGCCGATCATTTCGATCCTCCTGTTCGGCGGTGAGACGCTAAAAGACTTCGCGTTCGCCATGATGGTCGGAACGATCTCGGGTGCGTATTCATCGATCTTCTTCGCATCACCTATCTTTGTGATGTGGAAAGAGGCCGAACCATATTACAAGAACCTCAAGAAGAAATACGGCAAAGAGGTCGTCGCCCAAGCTACGGCTTAGCAACTATATACAACAGGGGACGTTGTTTCCTGTGAGTCCTTATTGCTGAACAATATAAATTAGGACCCACAGGAAACAACGTCCCCTTTGTTCTGCCCTCCTGGCTCCTGCTCGTAAAGCAAAGCTAAAACGGTGCGATACGATGTATAACGTGGTAAAATCTTTATACCGGAGGGCGCTAGGGAGCGATATGGCACGTATTCGAAGTCTTATTACAAAAATTAAAAGATATAACCCCGATGTGGACGTTGAGGCGATCCGCAAGGCGTATTCGCTTGCTCAAAAATTCCACAGCGATCAGTATCGCATGTCGGGTGAGGATTTCATATCCCATCCGCTTGAAGTCGCCGACATCCTAGCCGACCTCGGTATGGATACGACGACTATCATCGCGGCGCTGCTTCATGACGTGGTTGAAGACACCGATGTGTCTCTTGAAGACCTGACAAAAGAGGTTGGCTCTGACGTAACGGCCCTCATCGACGGCGTTACCAAGCTCGGTCAGATCGAGTTTAAAAGCCGTGAGGAAGAGCAGGCCGAGAACCTGCGTAAGATGTTCATTGCGATGGCCCGCGACATCAGGGTCATCATCATCAAACTTGCCGACCGGTTGCATAACATGCGAACCATCAGACATATGGACCACGCCAAGCAGGTTAAGAAGGCAAGAGAAACGCTGGAGATCTATGCGCCCCTTGCGCACCGCCTTGGGATGATGTCCCTAAAGTCGGAGCTTGAAGACCTCTCCTTTCAGGTGCTTGAGCCGAAAAAATACGAGCAGATACAAAAGATGGTGGCAGAGCGGCGCATAGAGCGTGAAGAGTTTTTAAAAGGCGCGATCGGCTCGCTGAAAAAAGAACTGAAAAACCTCGGCATCAACACCGAAATAAGCGGTCGCCCAAAGCACTTCTACAGCATTTACGAGAAAATGGTTAAGAAGGGACGCGAGTTTAGCGAGATTTACGACCTTCTGGCGATCAGGGTAACCGTTGATACGATTAAAGACTGCTACGGCGCTCTCGGCGCGATTCACGCGATGTGGACGCCGATTCCGGGCAGGTTTAAAGATTATATAGCAATGCCGAAGTTCAACATGTACCAGTCGCTTCACACGACGGTCATAGGGCCGCTGGGCAAGCCTCTTGAGATACAGATCAGGACGAAGCAGATGCACAGGACGGCCGAGTACGGCATCGCCGCCCACTGGCGCTACAAAGAGGGCGCAAAAGAAAGTAAGCTCGATGAGCGCCTGAGCTGGTTACGTCAGATGCTCGAATGGCAGGGCGAGCTTAAAGACCCCCGCGAATTCATGGAATCGCTTAAGATCGACCTCTTCGAGGACGAGGTCTATGTCTTCACGCCAAAGGGTGATGTCGTCAACCTGCCGGCGGGCGCAACGCCGCTTGACTTCGCGTACACGATTCACACCGACGTCGGTCACAGGTGCGTCGGCGCAAAAGTAAACAACCAGATCGTCCCGCTTGAGTACAAGCTTCGAACGGGCGATTTTGTCGAGGTTCTGACATCGAAGGCCACCGGAGGCCCCAGCAAGGATTGGCTAAAAATAGTCAAGACATCGAGAGCGAAGAATAAAATCAGGCAGTGGTTCAGCAAGGAGAACAGGGAAGACAGTGAAGCCGCGGGTCGTGAAATGCTCCAGAAGGAGCTTCGCAAGTGCGACCTTGGGCTTAAATCCAATATAACTGCGACCGTCCTTGAAGCGATAGCAAAAGAGCTTAACTTTAAGGGCGTCGATGATGTGTTTGCGAGCATCGGAGCCGGCAAGACATCTGTCAAGCAATGTGCGGAGCGAATCGCCAAGGCAAACGCCAAAGAAAAAGAAGGGGACAAAGAAGAGCAGGAATACGGGGTCGAAGAGCTTAAGCTTGAATTCCCGCAGAAACGTCGCCGTACATCGAGCAAGACCGGGGTTGTTGTCAAGGGAATCGACGACATGCTTGTCAGAATCGCCCATTGCTGCAACCCGGTCCCCTATGATAATATAATTGGCTTTGTGACCAGGGGACGGGGCGTTTCGGTACACAGAACCGATTGCCTAAACGCAAGGCAGTTGGTAACATTATTCCCCGACAGGATCATTGAAACCGCGTGGGATGCAAAACAGCCGGTGGCCTTCCAAGTAGAAATCGAAGTCGAGGCGCTGGATAGGACAAAGCTCTTACGAGACGTGAGCACGGTCCTTGGCGATGCTGGCGTAAATATTCTCTCCGCTGCGGTCAAGACATCCAGGGACTACGTAGCAGTGCTTAATTTCGTTTTCGAGATCGGTAATCTAAGCCACCTGCATACGATCATCGGCAACGTAAAGAAAGTTCCCGCGGTCTTCGATGTCTATCGCGTCGAACCCAGCAAGCATAAGCGAGAAAAAGTAGTCCCGAAATGGCAAACGGAACAAACAAAACAATAGGAGAGCAGGATGTTTTTGGAGAGACTTGTAGTCGGCGACTTAGATTCAAATTGCTATTTAGTCGCCTCTGAACCTACAAAAGAGGCGATCGTTATAGATCCCGGCGGCAGCGCCGGCGTTATTATGGACACTATCGCAGCCCAGGAGTTGGACGTAAAGTATATCATCCTTACCCACGGACACTACGACCATTTCGAGGCGGCGCTCGATATAGCCAGGAAAACCGGCGCCAAGATCGGCATCCATAAGTTAGACGAGGCCGCGCTTAGCCAGCCTAGTATCAGTCTTGCTACCTGGCTTGGCGAAAACCCTGAGACATTTACCCCCGATTTTGAGTTGACGGATGGGCAGATTATAAAGTTCGGCGATCTTGAGGCAAAAATCCTTGCCACGCCGGGTCACTCACCGGGCAGCATAACGGTAAACATCGGGAACACCCTGTTTACCGGCGATCTGCTTTTTAATCGATCGATCGGTAGAACGGATTTAGCTGGTGGCTCATACGAAACCCTGTTAAAATCTGTTAGGGAGCGGA